>NZ_CAKVZK010000024.1:0-44360 GCF_934835585.1 Clostridium sp. AF02-29
CCTGTGACCCTCTGCTTGTAAGGCAGATGCTCTCCCAGCTGAGCTAAGATCCCGCTGACACTCACACAAATCGCGACTGCTTTGCAAGTATAATATAAATTTTCAAGATTGTCAACACTTTTGAGAAAATAATTTATAGAAATTTTCTTATCATTTAAAAGGAAGTATGGTATACTTATCTCATGCAAAATTGTAATGGCGCTGTATCCTGTGACAGGTATTCTGGCAGGGTAAAAGATAAAATATAACGCCCCAGCAGGGGAGTTTCTGTATTTTCGGAAAGCAGGGGACGTTATGGCAAAATATGAGGATGGAGTAATGTATTATTTCATTATTAATCCCGCTTCACAGAGTGGCCGCGGCTATAAGATATGGGAGAAAATAGAGCAGCGGCTTGTGCGGGACGGGGTTGAGTATCAGGCATATTTGACAGAATATGCGGGGCAGGCGACAGAGTATGCAAGGAAGCTGACGTCCCACTGCAAGGAGGCACGGGTGATTGTGGTCGTGGGCGGTGACGGGACGATGAATGAGGTCGTGGACGGAATCGTTTCCTGCGACATGGTGACGCTGGGCTATATTCCGGTGGGGACAGGCAGTGATCTGGCACGCGGGCTCCGGCTTTCGAGAAGACCGATGCGCGGACTGCGCCGGATTTTTAAGGCGCGGCGGATCCGGCAGATCGATTATGGTGTGATTGCATACGGCGATGATGTGCTCCGACATCGGCGTTTTATCGTCAGCGCGGGGATCGGGCTGGATGCGGAAGTATGCCAGCATATGCAGCGTTCGGCGATCAAAAATATCTGCAACCGGATTCATCTGCGGCGATTGTCGTACCGGATACTGGGATTTATACAGTATTTGAAGGCGAAACCGATCCGGGGGTATATTTTGCTCGATGGAACGCGCCGGGTGGAATTTAATTATATTTATTTTATCAGTGCACAGATTCAACCCTGCGAGGGCGGCGGATTCTGGTTTGCGCCGAAGGCGGACAGCAGCGACGGCAACCTGGAGGTCTGCATTGTCAGCCATGCCTCGAAGCGGCAGGTGCTTGGAACCCTGCTCCGGGCGTTGTTCCGGCGCTCCCACAACCGGGGGCTTCGGTGCTTCAGCTGCCGGGAGGTCCAGATCTACACGGAATGCCCGATGGCAGTTCACGTGGACGGCGAGAGCTGTCAGTACCAGAGCAATCTGGAAGTCCGCTGTATTGAGCGTAAATTAAAAATTGTTGGATAAGTGTATATTTTTCAAAAGTATAAAATAATTTATCAAATAAAGTAACTGCGGGCAGTCCGGACAGTTACAAAATGACCAAGAAAGGAACTGGAATACGATGAGAATAGGACAGGGATATGATGTGCATAAACTTGTTCCGGATCGGGAACTGATTTTAGGCGGCGTGACGATCCCGTATGAGAAGGGGCTGTTAGGACATTCGGATGCGGATGTGCTGGTGCATGCGGTGATGGATGCGCTCTTAGGGGCGGCGGCACTGGGCGACATCGGACAGCATTTTCCGGACACGGATCCGGCATATGAGGGTGCGTCGAGCATCGAGCTTCTGAAAAAGGTAGGGAAACTTCTGCAGGAACGCGGCTATGTGATTGAAAATATCGATGCCACGATCATTGCGCAGCGCCCGAAACTGGCTGCATACCGCCCACAGATGGCAGAAAATATTGCAGATGCGCTGGGGCTTCCGGTCAGCCGTGTGAGTGTCAAGGCGACGACCGAGGAAGGGCTTGGTTTTACAGGCAGCGGCGAGGGCATTTCCTCACAGGCGATTACCCTGTTGACGGAAGTGGAGAATTACTGTTATGATAGTGAAATGATGACGCAGGCAGCGGCTTGCGGCGGCTGTGGCGGCTGTCAGGCAGCACCGGAAGCAGATTTAAAATAGAAGAGGAGTAATGAGGTTATGAAAATTTTCAACACATTGTCCCGCAGAAAAGAGGAGTTTGTGCCGATCGAACCGGGCAAGGTTAAGATGTATGTGTGCGGACCGACCGTTTACAATTTTATTCATATTGGAAATGCAAGACCGATGATCGTATTTGATACGGTCCGCCGGTATTTTGAGTACAAAGGATATGAAGTAAACTATGTATCTAACTTTACTGATGTGGATGACAAGATCATCAGGAAAGCCATCGAGGAGGGCGTGGATGCGGAGACGATCTCCAAGCGCTATATCGCAGAGTGCAAAAAAGATATGGAGATGATGAACGTCAAACCGGCGACGAAGAATCCGCAGGCAACTCAGGAGATCGGCGGTATGATCGAGATGATCAATACGCTGATCGAAAAAGGACATGCGTATGTGGCAGCTGACGGCACGGTTTATTTCCGCACCAAATCCTTTAAAGAGTACGGAAAACTGTCCCATAAAAATCTGGACGATCTGCAGTCCGGCTTCCGTGAGATCAAGGTAACCGGCGAGGAAGGCAAGGAAGATCCGACCGATTTCGTTCTCTGGAAACCGAAAAAAGAAGGAGAGCCGTTCTGGGAGTCTCCGTGGTGCCAGGGCCGTCCAGGCTGGCATATCGAGTGCTCTGAGATGTCCAAGAAATACCTTGGCGAGTCCATCGATATCCATGCAGGCGGAGAGGATCTGATCTTCCCGCACCATGAAAATGAGATCGCGCAGAGCGAGTGCGCGAACGGCAAGACCTTTGCCAACTACTGGATGCACAACGCATTCTTAAATATTGATAACCGCAAGATGTCCAAATCTCTTGGAAACTTCTTTACCGTGCGTGAGATCAGTGAGAAATACGATTTGCAGGTTCTGCGTCTCTTCATGCTGAGCGCCCAGTACCGCAGCCCGCTCAATTTCAGCGCGGATTTGATGGAAGCTTCGAAAAACAGCTTAGAGCGCATCCGCACTGCGGCAGAGCATCAGGCAGACTGCCTGAAAGCAGCGAAAGAGGGCGAGATGACGGCAGAGGAGAAGCAGAATCAGGCAGCAGTCGAGGAGTTGGTTCAGAAGTTCGAGACGGCGATGGACGATGATTTCAACACCGCAGATGCGATTTCAGCTATTTTTGAGATTGTACGCCTGAGCAACTCCACGATTTCGGAAGCATCGACGAAGGCATATGTTTCCTATGTCAAAGAGACGATGGACAAACTCTGCGATGTGCTCGGTATTATCACGGAGAAGAAGGAAGAGATTCTGGACAGCGAAGTAGAAGACTTGATCGCAAAACGCCAGCAGGCGAGAAAAGACAAGAATTTTGCACTGGCAGATGAGATCCGTGGACAGCTTCTCGATATGGGAATTATTCTGGAAGATACGAGAGAGGGCGTCAAATGGAAACGGGCTTAAATGCGTTTAAGGAAGCGCTGCATTTAAAACATGTTGAGGCGGGGGAGTATTCCCCGCTGGCGCTGGCGTATATCGGCGATGCGGTCTATGAGCTGGCGATCCGAACCCTTGTCATGAACCGCGGCAATATGCAGGTCAACAAGATGCACAAGAAGACGGCGAACCTGGTCAAGGCGGACGCACAGGCACGTTTGTATCTGCTTCTGGAGGAAGAGCTGACGGATGCGGAGAAGGCGGCATACCGACGCGGACGCAATGCGAAATCTTTTACGATGCCGAAGCACGCGACGATGAAGGATTACCGGATGGCGACCGGATTTGAGGCGCTGATGGGCTATCTCTATCTGACCGAGCAGTTTGACAGGATGGCAGAACTTCTGGGAAAAGGGCTGGAACAGATGGGAGAATTGGCGGAGGCAGAGGGAACATCCACAGATTCGCATGCGCTACAGGAAGCAGAGAACGAGAAATAACAGTGAGAGTGCGGAAGTACCGCCGGAAACGCTATAAATATCGTTATAAATCATGATGAGGAAGATAGATGGAACAGGAAAATAAGCAGGAAAATAGATTTGAAGAGACGATGATCGAAGGCAGAAACGCCGTTTTAGAGGCATTCCGTTCGGGCAAGACGGTGGATAAGCTGTTTGTGCTGGATGGCTGCCAGGATGGACCGGTCAAGACGATCACGAGAGAGGCAAAAAAGCAGAATACGATCATCCACTATGTGGCGAAGGAGAGACTCGACCAGCTTTCTGAGACCGGCAAGCATCAGGGCGTGATTGCACAGGCAGCGGCATACCGCTATGCAGAGGTGGAAGATATGCTAAAGCTGGCAGAAGAGAAAGGCGAGCCGCCGTTTCTCTTTATTCTGGATGGCATTGAGGATCCGCACAATCTGGGTGCGATCATCCGTACTGCCAATCTGGCAGGCGCACATGGCGTGATCATCCCGAAACGCCGCGCAGTGGGACTGACATCGACGGTTGCGAAGACCTCGGCGGGAGCGCTGAATTATACGCCGGTGGCGAAGGTAACCAATATTTCAGCCACGATCGAGGAGCTGAAAGAGAGAGGACTCTGGTTTGTCTGTGCCGATATGGGAGGAGAGAGCATGTACCGCCTCGACTTAAAAGGACCGATCGGTCTGGTGATTGGCAATGAGGGCGAAGGTGTCAGCCGTCTGGTGCGGGAAAAATGTGATTTCATCGCATCGATCCCGATGAAGGGAGATATCGACTCCCTGAACGCATCGGTGGCAGCTGGCGTGCTGGCATATGAGATTGTGCGTCAGAGAATGATGTAGGGGAAGTGAAAGGTATCGGGCAACCGATTCCGCTATTCCCCTCCCCGTTGGAATCATATAGAAATATGAAAAGATAGGAAATGAGAATCGGATGTCTGCGAATGAAAACGGAGGCATCCGATGAAAAAAACGGGAAATTTAAAAAAATAAAAAAAATTCAAAAAAACCGTTGACAAAACGATTGTATCATGATAAACTAATCGAGGCTTAGAGATGAGCCGAAAACAAAAAGATGCTGCTGTAGCACAGTCGGTAGTGCGTCGCATTGGTAGTGCGGAGGTCACGGGTCCGATTCCCGTCAGCAGCTCTGCTAGAAAAGAACGGAAGCCTTTGATTTACAAGGGTTTCCGTTTTTTTATTCTCTACTTGCAATTCATTCCAGTTGTGCTATAATGATAACAGTTTGGACGGGGACATAGCTCAGCTGGGAGAGCGTTGCGTTCGCAACGCAAAGGTCGCGGGTTCGAATCCCGTTGTCTCCATGATAGAGAAAGCCTTGAAAACATTGGTTTTTCCGTTGTTTTCAAGGCTTTTTGTGTTTTTAAGATTTCAAGCGGAACAAAATATTCCGTTATAGGTACACACGTTTCGGTACAAGGATCACACGAAAGATCACACGGACTTTCAGTATCGATGAATTTGCCGCACATTTTTTCTAAAAGAACTTTCGAAAAAATTCAAAAAAATAAAAAAAACTCTTCCATTTTGAACTACCCTATGTTATAATAAACTCACTTGTGAGTCAGAAAGACAAGCAAGCGGGCATGGCGGAATTGGCAGACGCGCCAGATTTAGGTTCTGGTACGAGAGTGTGCAGGTTCAAGTCCTGTTGCCCGCACTAGAAATTACGCAGAAGTGGCGGAATTGGCAGACGCGCACGGTTCAGGTCCGTGTGATGGCAACATCATGAGGGTTCAAGTCCCTTCTTCTGCATGATTAGCTGCAGAACCTGAGTGCAGCGTGGAACTCCCAGAGATGATTTCTCCGGGAGTTTTTCTTTTTCTATAAAAGGAATCAAAAAGGGGCAGACGCGCAAGCGAAAGCCCCTTTTGTGATTCGGATTTGTAATATAAATCAAAAAATTAGAATTTCTGAAATTCTTCTACATTTATTACAAATACGGTTGCTCCGCCGACTTTCATGTTCATCGGAACGGTCATATTGACAGTCGGGCAGCAGTTTCCGGCCATGGTCGGCGGCGTGTATACAAGCTGCTCGCGGGCACCGGACATTTTTTTGATGATGGAGATGGCGTCCTCGACGCGTTCATCTTCGACACCGAGCATCAGGGTTGTACTTTTCTTTTTCAGAAAGCCGCCCATCGTGGAAAGCTTGGTGACAAAGAAGGAGTGCTGGTTTAATTCATATACTAAATCATCGGCGTCCTCACTGCCAATGATTGCGATAATCATTTTCATAAGCGGTACCTCCTGAAAAATTTTCTATTATTGTACCATTAATTTATGAAAATGGAAATAAAAAAATGAGAAATTTATGTTAAAATATAAATGATTATGATTGCTTGCAGGTGAGAATTTTTTGGACTGAAAATTCCATCTGCCGCAGGAATGGCGGCAGATTTGCGGGAATAGAGAAAGGCAGAAGTATGATTCGAAATATAGTATTTGATATGGGAATGGTATTACTGGAGTATGATCCGGTCAAGGTGTGCTGGGAGTACACAGATAATCCGGAGGATGTGGAGTGGATGCGCCGCGAATTGTTTGATTCGAAGGAGTGGTCGCTTTTAGACGAGGGAACGCTGACGGATGCACAGGCGCTGGAGCGGGTGCAGAAACGCCTGCCAAATGAACATCTGCGCTGGCTGGCGAAGGAAAGTCTGGAACACTGGCATGAGTACAACATCTGGGCGAAGCCGGGGATGGGAGAGCTGGTGAAGGAACTGAAAGAAAAGGGCTGCGGCATCTACCTCTGCTCGAATTGTTCCGTGCGCCTGCGTGTGTTCGAGCATGAAATTCCGGGCATTGAATATTTTGACGGCACGCTTGTCTCAGCGGAGGAGAAGCTGGCGAAGCCGAATCCGGCGATCTATGAGAGATTGTTTGAAAAATTTCATCTCAAAGCGGAAGAATGCTTTTTCATCGATGACCGTCAGGATAACATCGACAGCGCGAAGGGCTGCGGCATGGATGGTTACTGTTTTGCGGACGGGAATGTGGAGAGGCTGCGGGCGTACATGGGGGAGATGGAAATATTATAGAAAAGCAGTGCAAGGTGCCCGATAAAAAGATTATTTTCCTAAAAAACACCGGGAGAGTCATAAGCTGATGAAAAGAAAGTGAAAAGGTTTTGGAATCAGGTACTTATGGTCTAAAAAAAATACAAAATCAGAAAGAAATTTGATTGATAATAATATCACAATATGAGATAATGAAGAAGAATGGGGAAAGATGCATTTTTAGTAAATTCCCCTGGAAGATGCATGTGAACAGACAGTTTTTTGACCGGGAATCTCCGGTGAAGGGCTGCGTCTGTTTTATAACGGATAGTGAGGAGGTCATTATATGAGAGTATCGATTTGTATCGGAAGTGCCTGTCATCTGAAAGGATCCCGCGAGGTAATCCAGAAGCTGCAGAAGCTGGTTTCAGAGAATCATCTGGACAGTGAGGTGGATTTAAATGGAGATTTCTGCAGCGGCAACTGCCGTAAAGGTGTCTGTGTGACGGTAGATGGAGAACTGTATTCCGTAAAACCGGAGACAACTGAAGAATTTTTCCAGAAGGAGATTCTGGGACGCCTGAACGCGTAATCGTTTACATATAACGGCAAAAAGAGAGGGAGAGTCTATGCCGATTATTGATTTTAAGGCGACGATGTGTAAGCATTGTTATAAATGTGTGCGGGGCTGCGAAGTGAAATCAATCATGATCCGGGATGGTCATGCATATATCATGCCAAATCGCTGTATTCTCTGTGGGCAGTGCCTTTTGAACTGCCCGCAGTCGGCAAAACGTGTTCCGAGCGAACTTTCCAAGGTCAAAAAGCTGATTGAGAGCGGCGCACCGGTTATTGCATCGCTGTCGTCTTCCTATATGGGAGTTCTGCCGTATAAAAAGCGGGGGCAGGTCAAGTCAGCATTAAAAAAGCTGGGATTTACGAATGTTTGTGATGCGGCGGAGGGCGCCGCGCTGGCGACGGAAGAGTATGTCCGTTTATTAGAGCAGGGCGAGATGAAAAATATCATCACAACTGCCTGTCCGAGTATCGTGAACCTGATTGAGATTCATTATCCGGAACTGATCAAATATCTGGCACCGGTGCTGATTCCGTCGGGGATCCATACGCGCATGCTGCACGCGGAGTTCGGCGAGGCGGCGAAGGTAGTCGTGATCGGACCGTGTATCGCGGAAAAAGAGAAAAACAGGGTTGTGAAGCCCGATGCAGTCCTCACATTTGAGGATTTAAAACAGTGGCTGTCAGAGGAACAGATCGAGATCGAAGCATGTGAGGAAGAACCGTTCGAAGATCGTGAACCGGGCGCGAATCTGCGTTATCCGGTCAGCGGCGGACTGCTTACGGCGGTGACGGCGACCCAGAAGAAACCGGACAAGTACCGCAAGTTCTACGTCAGCGGCGTGAAGGACTGCCTGGATGTCTGTGAGGCGATGAAAACCGGCGAGGTGGCTGGCTGTTTCATCGAGATGAACGCCTGTCATGGAGGCTGTGTCAATGGACCGTCCACGGCGACCTCAGTGTCGAGTTTTAAAGTTAAGCTGGATCTGGAAGCGATGCTTCCGAAGGAACCGGCAGATCTATCCCTGATGCATGAGGCGGCGCGCCAGGTGGAGATTCACCGGACGTTTGTGGATCGTTCCCAGAAGGAGCGGATTCCGACCGAGGAAGAGATCCGGGAGATCTTGAAAAAGACGGGCAAGATGACGCCGGAGCAGGAATTAAACTGTGGTGCGTGCGGTTATCCGACCTGCCGGGAGAAGGCAATCGCTGTTTTCCAGAAAAAGGCGGAGGTCGATATGTGTATTCCGTACCTGCATGACCGGGCGCAGTCGCTGTCTCATCTGGTGATGGATACGTCCCCGAACCTGATCATGATCATCGACGATGATATGCGGATCCGGGAGTGTTCGGTGGCGGCAGAAATGTATTTCGGCGTCAAACCGGAGGCGATCAAGGGAAAACCGCTGGAGGACTTTATCAACGCCGAGGATGTCCGCGAGGTATTCCGGACGCACACAAGCGTCCACAGCCGGAAGGTGATCTATCCGGATCGGAATCTTGTGACGCTTCAAAACATTGCGTATATCGATGACGGCAATTTTGTCATTGCCACGATCATTGATGTGACGCGCGAGGAAAAACAGGCAAAACAGGAATATGCCAAGAAAAAGGCGACCATTGATCTGGCACAGAATGTCATTTACAAACAGATGATGGTTGCACAGAATATTGCCGGACTCCTGGGTGAGACGACGGCGGAGACGAAGACAACCCTGATGAAGCTTTGTTCCCTGATTGACGATGAGAGCGAAAGTGAGGTCCGATAAATGGGAGTAACCGTAGATGTCACGTTTAAAAGTCTGAATAAGTATTCAGAGATCCTGTGCGGCGATACGGTAGAGTGCCTGAAAACGGAAGATTCGGACGTTATCATTCTGGCGGACGGCATGGGAAGCGGCGTCAAGGCGAATATTCTTTCGACGCTGACGGCAAAGATTCTGGGTACGATGTTTTTAAATGGAGCCACGCTGGAGGAATGTGTGGAGACGATTGTGCAGACGCTTCCGATCTGTCAGACGAGACAGGTGGCGTATGCGACGTTCTCGATTCTCCAGATTTTCAACAACGGCGAGGTATATTTAGTTGAATATGATAACCCGCGATGCATTTTTTTGCGCTGTGGTCATGTGGTGGAGCTGCAGAAATACAAGCGTCTCGTCAAGGACAAGGAGATCAGTGAGTGCCGGTTCCAGGTTCAGAAGGGGGATGCACTGGTACTTGTCAGCGACGGCGTGACGCACGCGGGAGTCGGAAAGAGCGGAAAATATAAATTTGGCTGGCCGTGGGAGTCGGTGGCAGAGTTTGTTTCGGAACAATGCCTGACCTCTCTTTCGTCGGCACGTATGGCGGCGGCACTCTGTGCGGAATGCAGCCAGATTTACGAGGGAAAACCGGGCGATGATACGACGGTTGTGGTAGCTCGGATCATTGACCGGAAACCGGTCAACCTGATGACGGGACCGCCGCTCGACCGCAATGACGATGAGACGATCACGGCGGATTTTATGAAAGATGAGTCGGCAAAGCACATTGTATCGGGCGGAACCAGCGCGACGATCCTGTCGCGGGAGCTGGGACGACCGCTGCGGGTATCAATGGATTACAGCGACCCGGATATTCCGCCGATCGCTTTTATGGAAGGCATCGATCTGGTGACGGAGGGAGTCCTGACGCTGCGGAAAGCGATCGAACTTCTGAAACGCTATCTGATCGAATGCGATTTAAGTTCTGAGTTTTTCAGCGAGTTGGACAAGAAAAATGGTGCGTCCATGATCGCGAAGATTTTGATAGAAGACTGCACGGAATTACATATGTTTGTGGGAACGGCGGCGAACAGCGCCTACCAGAATCCAGGGCTGGCGTTTGATCTGGGAATCCGCCAGAACCTGGTCAAACAGCTAAAAGAAGCAGTCGAAGGTATGGGAAAGAAAGTTACGGTAACGTATTATTAATAAGGAGGATAAACCATGGTAACGAATGACGCGACAATTCTGCGCATCAAACATGAGATACTTTATGAGGTAGCAAAGCTTGCCTGGAATGATCAGTTAGAGGACGGAAGAGACGATATTCCGTACAAAATCAGCCCTGGTCCGCAGGCACAGTACCGCTGCTGTGTATACAAGGAGAGAGAGATTGTCCGCCAGAGAATCCGTCTGGCAGAAGGTAAATGTCCGTCTGACCGCAATACAAACAACGTCGTACAGGTTATCAATGCAGCCTGTGAGGAGTGCCCGATTGCGTCCTACACAGTCACCGATAACTGCCGTAAATGTATGGGTAAAGCCTGCCAGAACTCCTGTCCGTTTGGAGCGATCAGCATGGGAAATACCAAGGCGCACATCGACCCAGATAAATGCCGCGAGTGCGGAAAGTGTTCCCAGGCATGCCCATACAATGCGATTGCCCATCTGGAGCGCCCGTGTAAGAAGGTCTGCCCAGTGGATGCGATTACCTACGATGAGTATGGTGTATGTGTGATCGATGAGAAAAAATGTATCCAGTGTGGCGCCTGCATCCATTCCTGCCCGTTCGGTGCGATCGGTTCCAAGACCTTCATGGTCGATGTGATCCGCCTGATCAACGCAGGCAAAAAGGTCGTAGCGATGCTGGCACCGGCGACCGAAGGCCAGTTTGGACCGGACATCACGTTTGCAAGCTGGAAAACAGCTTTAAAGAAGATTGGATTTGCAGATATGATCGAGGTTGGTCTGGGCGGCGATATGACCGCGGCAGCCGAGGCAGAAGAGTGGGCGGAAGCTTACAAAGAGGGCAAGAAGATGACGACCTCCTGCTGTCCGGCATTTGTCAACATGATCAAACAGCATTTCCCACAGCTGCTTGACAATATGTCCACGACGGTTTCCCCGATGTGTGCGATCTCCCGTATGCTGAAGGCGCAGGATCCGGAGGTTGTCACTGTCTTTATCGGACCGTGTATCGCGAAGAAGAGCGAGACGCTGGATCTGAATATCCAGGGCAATGCGGACTATGCGATGACTTACGGAGAGATCCGTGCGATGATGCGGGCGAAAGACGTAAATCTGGAGCCGGAAGAGAACAGCATGCAGGAAGCCAGTGTATTTGGAAAACGCTTCGGCAACGGCGGCGGTGTAACAGCGGCGGTATTAGAATGTCTGAAGGAGTCTGGTGAGAATACCGATATCAAGGTAGCGCGCTGCAACGGTGCGGCTGAGTGTAAGAAAGCCCTTCTTCTTCTGAAAGTGGGACGTCTGCCGGAGGACTTCATCGAGGGTATGGCGTGCGTCGGCGGCTGTGTCGGCGGACCGAGCAAGCACAAAGCCGAGATGGAGGCGAAGAAGTCGAGAGACAAACTCATCGCCGAGGCAGATGCAAGAGAAGTACATGAGAACCTGAAGGCGTATGATATGTCGTCGTTCTCGATGCATCGGCATTGATGTGGGATACCCTTGGGAGAATGTGGCTGAGATAAAATAAATAGGAATTTATATATGAGTTAGTGGGAAAGTGCCTGCTCTGGAAAATGAAATTTGGAATATGAATTTTATTTTCTGGGGCGGGCGTTTTTCGTTGTGAAAATTCCAAAAGAGTTCTTGCATTTAGAGAATAGATGTGTTAGACTCAATATATCTTATCGAAATGAACTGCGGTCGCAGGTGGTTTCGTTCTAATTTATCTTTTTATTCTGGTAATTTGTGAGGTGCGTTTCGCACAGAATTCGATGATTTAGGAAAATTTGGGAGAATCGGATAACTGTATCGTTATAAAAAATGTGCAATATATTATATGATATATGCAATGCAAAATGAAAGCTTTTTATAGACGGAAAGAACCGCTGTCTGACTCAGAGTGAGAGTGTGTTTTGAATCAAATTAGAACTTATATAGTTACTGTTCACAGGTAGGCACTTTTGGAACCGAAAGTGCCGTAAGAAAACGTGGTGGCAGCAGGAATTTGCCGTATTTAAATGCGAAGCCACGGCAAATTCCGTTACTGGGCACGTATGCGTGAACAGTAACCTTATATAACTTGCGAAAGAGGATAAGAAAAGGGATGTGAAAAGGGTTTGAGGGGAGGTTTGAGTTGTTAAAAATAAACATGGGGGCTCATAAAGGGTGTCGCTGCCGGAATGGTACCATTTTGGGAATATCACTGATATTGATATTTTCATCCGCTAGAATGGCGCTGGCAGCTGAAAATGCAGTGAAACAGGCAGAAACAGCTGTCATAGTCGGCTACAGCGTCTCATTTATAGATGCTGAGAATACAAATCATCTTATATTTCATACGCAGACGGGCAAAGTTTTGGAAGGAACTTCCCTGAACGTATCTTTCCCAGAGCAAATCATAGGGAGCGACGGGCATATCTGGAAATCAGCGGTACAGTCACCGCAAATATTTGAATTGTATGGAACAGGAACTGAAAAAATTTATATCAAATATGAAAGAGGCGGCAAGGTTCCAGAAATAGGGGCAGAGGAGGATACCGCCATGCTGGCGCTTCGGAAACGCCTGGAACGATGGAAACAGAGTGCATGGGAGGCGGAGTGCGCCATATTTGGGCGCGAGGATGCGGCGGTATCGGGCAGCGGTTCCGGTCTGACCGTTCAAAATCAGTCGGAAAATGATGCCAGGATCCGGAATCTGGTATCTGCGATCGGGGATGCAGCGTGGCATGAATTTTATCTGATTGGTCAGGATTTTACACCGTCGGCAAAAACAATCGGGGTGGAATACGACGCAGTTTATTCTGAGGTGGAAGAGGATTCCTTTTCGGTGGATGGAAAGGAATATATCATCACGCGCATCCGGGTGCGGAGAAACTGGGATGACCGTACTTGTACGCATCAGTGGAGCCAATGGGAGTGGGAGGAAAATGATTGCTTAAAGAATGGGCGGGCAGTGTATGTCTGCGGACGATGTCAGAAAGAAAAGATAGAGCGCCTTCCGGCGCTGGGGCACCTGGATGAAAACGGGGATCAAATCTGTGACCGCTGTGGAAGCGTGGATTGGAGTGAAAGTGAAATGCCCGAAAAAGTGATCTGGAAGGAGGGCGATGTCCAGCTGCGCGAGGTGGGCGGAGAGATTTTGTCATTTACCTGTATCGACGACGATTACCATGACTGGCAGAATGAACACCGGAAAGCAGCGCTGTTTCTCTGTGACCGCGTGATCCGGGCGGATGTGGACACGGCACCGGGAAAAAAGATGAAGATTTTCTCGTTTGGCAAAGACAATAATTATAAAACTTCGCAGGTGCGCGCATGGCTGCAGAAAAACAGTCAGAACAGCAGCTTCTGTCTGGAACCGATCCATACGGGAATCCAGACCGCGTACATGGGAAGCACGGCGGCTGGTGCATTTTCGCAGACGTCCGGGCGGGAACTGGTGCGTCATGATATTGGTTTTCAGCTTATGAACGACCAGCTTTTCTGCCTGTCATTGGAAGAGGCACTTGCGTACCGGGAATATCTATGGCGGTTTGATTCCGGGGATGATAACCCACAAAGTCAGGTCAGTGCCTATTCACAGGGATATTATCTGCGGACGCCTTTTTATTTGCAGGATGAAAACGGGAAATTCATTTATAATCAGCAGATTTATGGCGTTGATCTGGTAAATGGCTGTCTGCGTCCGGTGAGGACGGACAGTGAGACATATGGAGTACGTCCGGCATTTGCACTGTCACAGATGTAAAAAAGAATACTTGTTGAGCTTGGAAAGCGGGAGTGAAGCTGTTTGGCAGTTTGATTAGGAGAAGAGATTGGACAAGGGGAAATCAATCTAATGTTTGGGGAAAGAGGGGAACGTGTATGGGGAAAAAGAAGATGAAAAAAGTGATTCCATTTGCGGTGATGACGACGATGCTTTTGTCGGCGACGCTGCCGGCGTTTGCGGCGAGTGGGTTTGTGTTTGAGGATTGGGATTTGGGGATTATTTCGGAAAGGAAGGAAAAGTTGGATGATACAGACGATGCCATAAAAAGTCGGAAAGAATGGCAGAAGCTGGCTGCATCGTCCAGTGAGCTTATGAATGCGGATGTGAGGGCAACTCCCTCTGAATTACGTTCTTCCAAAGTCATAGAGGCAACTCCTTCACAATTAATCATGCCGCGCGTTAGCGTCAGCGCCAGCCTCGGAAATCTCTGGGAAAACTGGGATGTGGCGGATTTGAGCTTTCTGGATGGAACACATGGACTTGGAACGAAACAAAAACCGTATCAGATACGCACGAAACATCAGCTGATGGGACTTAGCTTCCTGGCGGCGTTTGGCATGCAGCCGGATTACGGCGAGGTGGAAGAAGAGATCGTGGGGGATTACCGGGGCGCATGGTTTGAGCTGACGGCGAACATCGATCTGGGAGGAATGGACTGGAATCCGATCGGTTATTACCGGGATGATTCGGAATTTTCAGGGGAGGTGACGCACCCGTTTACGGCAAATCTGGATGGAAACGGTTATAAGATTTCAAATTTCCGGTTTGCAGGAGGCAGTTCGCCGAATATTGGATTTTTTGGTGCGCTGGATGGGGCGGAGATCCGAAATCTGACGCTGGAACCAGGAAAGCCGGTCAAAGGAGTGCGTCAGGTGGGAATTTTGGCAGGAAATGCGAAGGATTCCAAGATTTTTAATAGTCAGGTAAAAGGCGATGTGGAAGGAACCGGAGCGGTCGGTGGAATGATCGGGCACATGGAAGGCAGCACGGTGGAAAACGGAATGGCACAGGTAACCGTCCGAACGACGGGACGTGCAGCCGGAGCGCAGGCGCTTGCGGGCGGAATCGCCGGGGAAGCGTCGGATGATTCTCGTATCATTGACTGCCAGGTCCGCACCGGGGATAACAGCACCTCGCGGATTCAGGGAACGGATGCGACTGTCGGCGGGATCGTGGGGCTTCAGAATGGGGCGGCTCTCTACAATACCTATGTAAATGGCACGATCGGCGGTTCTGGCAGCCAGAATGTCGGAGGACTCGTTGGAGAACGAATCAGCGGAGACTTGAAAGTGGGGCGGTTTGAGGGAATGATCGGTCAGTCGGGAACCGGGGCTGCCGGACACAGAGGAACCTTCATCGGATACCGCGCACCAGCTAATTATTTTAAATATGGGGATGACATCGCGTACCTGTTTGCGGATACGGAGGCGAAAATCGCAAACAATGTCTGTGGAAGCGGCATTTCAGATGATAACCAGTATACATACGCGGCGCACATCGGATATTCCCACGCGAAGGACAATTTCTTCACGCTGGTATCCGGCGGTGTCACGCGGGATGTGGACGAGCGATATTTTTATGAAGAACTGGAACAGGGGATTCTCTCGATTGTGGATGAAGAGCTGGGCGGGGAGATGGATGCGGAGTCGGTGGGGTATGATCTTGACCATTTTGCACCAAATGATGCGGGACGCCCGGTCCGTGGTTATCTGATTACGATTCCGCAGATCGATACCGTCTCCAATGGAACGAATTATTACGATGTGGCAGTGCTGGAAGCACGGGGAAATGGCGCGTATTACCGGACACTCGATAAAAAACACCGAGGTGCGGTGGCACCGGGAAAGACGGTGACGGTCAGCACCTCGGCAAAGCAGGCGGAAAAAGCGCGCTTTCAGATGGAGGGAATTCCGACGTATACGCGTGGGAAGAGCCGGAAAGATACTACTTATGTAAACGGCGGCGAGTATTGTTTTACGATGCCGGAGGAAAATACGCAGGTGTCGGCGGTTTATAAAAAGGTGGCAGTTTCGGTCGGGCTGACGCCGGGCGTGACGAAATTCCAGGTGGTGCAGGAGCGGACCGGAAACCGGAAACATCCGACGAAAGTCACACGCGTGATGGATGGAAATGGAAAATTAATTGCGACGTACATCCATGGAAATCTGCAGGCAGGAACACAGGTGCAGCCGGTGACGGTGCAGGCGATTGTGGATCGGAATAATGATGTGGCGGATGCATCGGTGCGCTGGAGTATCGATGATTCAGATTTGATTACGTTACTTCCAAATGACGATGAGGAAAGTGGTTATACGAAAAAGAGCGCGTCAGTCCAGGTAAATTTAAATAGTTCGTTTATCACTGATATAGTCCGGAAACTGGAAAAAGAGCAGGCAGACCGCGGATACCAGTATGCGATCGGAAGCGATATATACGGAGCAGGGTATCAGAACGGCGGCGTAGCGGTGTTGACGGCAGAGACGAAACCGGCGGCGAGCTTTGATGGGAAGCCGTGCCGGGGAAATGCGCGGATTGAGGTTACGTTCCAGATCAAGGATCAGACCTATGTAGCCAATGAAGGTGCGGCACTAAATCAGGATCAGTTGAAATTTGAGGTGGTGCGGACATTAAACGGAAATCGGAAACATCCAGATGAAACGATCCGGGTTACGGCACCGCAGGTTTTGAGTGCGTCTTTCACACCCGATTATTTTGACCGGAAAGATATATCGTGGACTGTCGGTGACGCAGCACTGATTTCGGTGGACGGAGAGGATAAGTCTGCCGGTGTGCAGGCGAAAAAGGATGCAAAATGGATCCGGGATCTGATCGCGGCAGATCAGGGCAGACATGTGAATACACCGTATGAAATACAGACAGCTTCCGGCAGCCGCACGACGAAGGTGACAGTGATCGGCGATGATATGCTTGGAAACCGGCAGACGGCATCGTGCAGAGTACAGGTGGATTTCCGGACAGTGGACGAATCGAAGATTTGTGTGGAAGGCATCAGCCTTATACCGAAAACGCTGCAATATGAGATCAAACGCACCCGGACGGGGGCAGGTTATCGTCCGGTGGAGGCATGGACGGGAACCGGTGCGAAAAAGCTGGCAGCGTCGGTATTTCCGGCGCAGGCGTTTAACCAGAAAGTGACATATCAGGCAAGTGATGATTCGCTGTATGTATCATCGGATGGAACCGTGACGGTCAATACGACGGCTTCCTGGATACAGGAGCTTGACCGTCAATACTTAAAATCAGGCAGCCATACGGCATATGTGACCGTGAAAACCGAGGATGGTGGCTTCACGGACCGGGCGGCAGTCACAATTCAGTATGAGGCGGTCGATCAGACATACAGCGGAGGTTCCCATTCGGGCGGAGGTTCTCATTCGGGCGGCGGCTTGGGTGGAGGCTCTTCTTCTGGAAAGGGGGCAGCGGCAGGAAGCAGTGCAGCGAATGCAACCGGACCGGCATCGGGGTTCAGTGATTTGACAGGAGCGGGTATTGGAAATCTGACAGAAGGACAGGCAGGCCCCGGGCAGAATGCGGATGCGGCAGCCATACCGGAATATGTAGTAGCTGGAAACTGGCGGAAGAATGCAGATGGAAGCTGGCAGTTTGAAGCGGGCGGTAGAAGCTATGCTTCTGAGTGGGCGGCTGTCCACAATCCATATGCCGATCCGGCAAAGGGGCAGAGTACGTTTGACTGGTTCCGATTTGATGCAGATGGCAGGATGGTGAACGGCTGGTATACGGATGTGGATGGAAACACATATTATCTCTGGAAGGAAATGGATGGAACACAGGGGCGTATGCTGACTGGCTGGAACTGGCTGCCGGGAAGCAATGGAGTGTTTCATTGTTACTATTTTCAGGAAAAATCTGATGGAATGAGGGGACGTTTGTATCGAAATACGCACACCCCCGATGGGAATTTAGTCAATGCAGATGGTTCCTGGGTGCTGGACGGAATAGTACAGACGAGAAGCTGAGAGAGGAGGAGAGAAGAAAACAGAGGCAAACAGGAAAATGAAGTGGAATGACACGAAAAGAATAAAAAATGGGGGTATAAAAAATGAAACAGGATAAGAAAACAACCAATAAATCGGGATGTACAGCCGTACTGGCAGCAGCCATGATCGCAGCCGGAGGTTTCAGCGCTTATGCAGGCAATCAGGGGACGCATGGCGGTGAATGGAAGGACACAGAGAGTCTGAGATGGGAGTGGCAGAATGGAGAGATGAGTTTTTATGGAAATGGAAGTATTTTTTCAGAGCAGCACCCAGAGATCAGCGATCCGGAATATTACCTGAAAGAGGCAGTCCGTTATCCGGGGGAAGCAAATCCAGGGTGGAATACGAAGGGAGAACCGAAAGCAAATTATAGCTGGGCTTCGGTCGAAGAACTGCAGAAATTTGTCAATAGTTTTGACTGGATTCATTTGGATGAAAAAACGCGTCTTCTGTATGTGCATAACCGGATTGCAAACGGAGAGGGAGGTTTTAACCAGAATCATTACGGTTCGCCGGAAGAGGCAAAGGATTTCCCGGTTTTGGAAGGAGGCGTTGGCGTCTGCCGGGATTTCGCGGAAGAATTTCAGTTCCTATGCCAGATCGTAGGGCTGGAGTGTGTGACCTACACGCCGGAATATCTCCATGATGCGTGCCTGGTGCGGATTGGCACGCAGTGGTATGCGACGGATCCGACCTCCAGCCTGCCGCTATTTTCAAATGCGAAAACATATCCGGTTGACTTTGAGACGGAGTTTTACCGCTATGAGAATAAGGAGCGGGAGCAGAGAAGAAAGGAGTATGAAGTGGATCCAGACAGTCTTGCCAATGTGCTGGCGCTGACCTTGAGTATGCGGGGAGAAGGGACGATTTCCGAGGCTGCCTGGGAGAAAATACAGGTACCGATGGGGCAGATAGAAGAACAGTGGGGACGACAGGAAATATCAAGACAGGAGTATGAAAAGGGGATTATCTCGCTGCTGAAATCAGTTTGGGGAACTGAAAAATAAAGAAAACGAGGGACTGCCGGTGTTAAGGGGCGCGGGGCAGTAAAAACGAGGAGGAAGTTTATGGGGGAGTATCGGTACAGAGAGAATGTGAAACGGGGGATGGCGTTTGTACTGGCAATTATATTGGGAGGAATGGCTTTTTTGCCAGGATTCCCGGTTTTTCCGGCGAAAGCGGCACCTGCGAGCGGTCAGCAGACAACACTGACGACAGCCCATGGCGATACGCTGCTGGGACACAAGCTTTATTGTATCGATAAGGGCGGTTATGCGATCTGGGGAATTGCAGAAAAAGGGGATCTCTATGAAGCACACCGTCCCTCCCAGGCATCCGTTCCGCTGAGCAGTCAGGAACAGAAATATGTATTTTGGGCGATGCTCTCGCTCAGAGCAGCGCTGGGGGATGAAAAGGCAAATACATTTATCCGGGCGATCAATGTGGCAGCAAAAGCACAGGGAAAACCGGAAATTATCAAGATGGTGTCCGAGGAAGATCTGAAAACAATCCTCTATGTTCCAGCTGTGCGGGCAAAATATCCGTGGCTGGAGGCAGCTGCGTCAAATAGTGAGGCGTACATGCAAATGGGAGGAATGCTGTCTGGCGGAGGCAGCGGAAAGGAAAATACCGGTGTCGGCGGCGGAAAGATTCCAGATGTGATAGCTTCCAGCACCTCGCTGGGAACGGCAAAACAGGTAGATGCGGCGACTCTGACGCTGTCGTTTGCGCCGGATGGCTCGGATTGGGATTTTATCCGTTCTGTACCGCTTGAATTTTCAAACAATGACGGTGTTTCATTCAGCCCGGTTCCGACCGATGGATGGACGTATACAAAAACCGACTCGCAGATCATATTTAAAAATCCAAATCCAAAACCGTCGAAAGCCCTGATTCGTTTCCGGGTGGAAGGAACCCCATACGCTTCGGGCGGCGGGGGATATGCTTCGGCGGAGGAGGCGATTGACCAGTCGCTTCAAATCTGGGAGTGTGTGACCTGTTCGGGGACACACGGAGGCGGAACGCCTGCCAAAAGTGATCCGTGGATTCATCAGCGGATGGCATGGATGGAGCTCGGAATGGTTCCGGTCAATTATTTTGCTGCATTGGCGGGCGATCCAACCCCGGTACCGGAGCAGGGAGGCATTCGATTTGAGGTATTTAGGCATGAAGAGGATTTTACTTCCACCTATAATCTGCAGATGTACAAATACGATCATGAGACAGGGAAAGCGCTGGAAGGGGCGCGGTTTGGCTTCTTTGAGCGCTTTGACGATAAGAACAGGGTAAATACTGAGCGGGACGGAGCTGCCGAATTGTATGAGGGCGGAGAACCATATGCCAGCCATTATCAGGATGAGCCGGTTCTCTGGGATGGTTTCAGACAAGTGGGTTCGGCGGTAACGGATGGCGATGGCTACGCCTCCCAGACGGTGGAGCATGGTTATCACTATGACAAGACGTTCTGTGACGGTCATCCGGCACCGGCCTTTGTACCTGTTCCAGAGGAAGAGGAGGACGAAGAGGGCGAAGTCATCAATGAGGAAGAGATTGAGGCGGCGCAGGCAGAAAATATCCGCCTGGCAAATAGCTGGCTTTTGTGCGAAGAGGAATGTGAAGAAAAGGCGGGCGGAGACTTTGAGGGCGTCCATTTCCACTGGATAATGGAGGAGGTCGATGCAGGGGAGATAGAAGGTATCGCGTCAGACGGCGGCTCCGAGGGAGAAACACCCGATGCGGGACCGACGACAGGGGCAGACGGGGAAACTTCGTATGCAAAGTCTGGCTGCCAGGAGGACTGTGGGCAGACGTATGAGAAGTTCATTTCCATGAAGTACAGTTATACCTGGAAAGAATTTAAAGCGCGGGATGGATATATTCTGCATGATGAACATGCAGATGACCTGCCAATTGAGATTATCACAACCGATGCATCTGAGCATGGGGCAAATGCAGCCTTTGGAGGCGGATATTCGCGTGATGTGGTGCTGGGAACGAAGAGTGTGAGAAGGAGTCAGGGCATCGGAGAGGCTTCCGGAAATCAGAATGGAGAAAGTGCGGGGAAGAGTCCTGTATTTCCAGGACTGTTAGAAATGCGTGTTTTGCCGCAGAGGATGGTTCTGTTTACGGCATTGGATGCAGCGCTTCTGGGGAAAGCGACACCGTCGGAGGCGGAGATAGGAGAAAAATCGCAAGATACAGGAAACAAAGCGGGGAGAAAGAGGAATAAGACAAGTGAAAACGAACAGGACATAAATGAAAAAGACAGAAAATTGACACAGGAGAAGAAGGAAGCAACTGCCTCGGAGATGAAAGTATCTATTTCGGAGCGTCTGGTAAATCGCGTCCAGAAAGGTTTTGTGTTTATTGATGAAGCGGATGATGATTTAGAAGAAGCAGAAAAAGCGGAACGTGAAAGTATTCGGCGATATATGGCAACCGGCTCAGATTTATTGACAACCGAGGCAGGTTTTTATACAAGCTGGCATTCACCTTCTTTGTTGTATCAAAATCCGCAGTTGTCACAAAGAACGGAAACACTGGCGGGTGCGGCAGCAGAGTCACTATTTTTCCCTGCCTATGAATCGGCGCTTGTTTCCGCGAGTGTGGGTTCAGCGATAGAGCCGGGAAGTGCTGGCAATTTCAGCCATTGCAATGGGGCAGACGGCGAGAAAGATGCCTGGAGGATCTACGATCACCGGACAGAGGGCGAGGTACATATCAATAAAAAGGATCTGGATCTGAAACAGGGCGAAAATGAGTCTTACAATGCGCTTGGGGACTCACAGGGGGATGCAACGCTGGAAGGTGCAGTGTATGGCTTGTTTGCAGCAGAAGATCTGCTGCATCCGGACGGGAAAACAGGGGTAGTTTACCGGGCCAATCATCTGGTGGCGGTGGCGACGACAGATAAAAATGGAGATGCCTCGTTTCTGGCATGTACAGAGGCGCCGGGGCGAACCTATGATTATTCGAAAGGGTCGATTGCGGATGCAGCAGATGGATGGCGAAAGAAAGCGCCGGGAAATCTGTATACACAAGATGCGGCGATCGATGACTATACGGTAGATAAAGCCTGGGAGCGGATTTATTATAACAATACGTCAAAGAATGGGAATGCCTGGATTGGACGCCCACTTCTGATGGGGGAATATTATGTCAAGGAATTAAGCCGATCCGAGGGCTTTGAACTTTCGGTTGGAAATAAACTTCACGCAGTTACAAACCTGGGACAGGATCTGGAGGCGGCGGTCCTGGAACCGGGAGAAGGATATGCCCATATTTCCATGCAGATGTATGGGGAAGAGCAGGCAGGCGATGGTGGAGCTGATACGAATGAAATTTTCTTTTCGGCAGAGTCAAAGGACACGAAAGAAGGAGTTTATGAGATTGTGGTGTCAGGGCTGCCGGAGGGCGTGAGCTTTTATCGAAAAGACGAGGGAAAAGGAACGGTTTCGGTGGAAGCTGGGACAGGTGAGTATGAAAAAGTTTATACCGGGGAACTGGCAGTGGCAGAGAACGACTATCAGTATCCAAAGTACAATGCGGATGGCACGCCGATGAATAAAAAGGTTCCGATTGAGTATGCGGCGGGGTGGATGCGCCAGGTCCGGGTGCAGGAACTTGTGCCGGAGACAGTGGAAGCCGTTCTTTTGCAGGCAGAAACGGGAATGACCGAGGAAGAAAATGCGGACAAGCTGGCAAAGATATTTGATGTGGATGACTTTTGTTATTTGAAAGGGAAAGCCGAGCGGGTACTCCGCAGACATGCGAAAATAACACCGAGGACACCGGGAGCAGGAGAAAATGCATATTCCAGTATCTATACCGGCGTATTTGACCGGGGCGTCCGGGAAGGAGAGCGGGACGTGTACGGCGTCAGCGGTGTGACACCGGGAGAAAAGGCAGAAAAAACGGTGTATGGTTCGCCGGTCCAGACGATT
The DNA here is from genome assembly GCF_934835585.1 of Clostridium sp. AF02-29. Taxonomy (NCBI): domain Bacteria; kingdom Bacillati; phylum Bacillota; class Clostridia; order Eubacteriales; family Clostridiaceae; genus Clostridium; species Clostridium sp. AF02-29. The sequence continues at coordinate 23,060 of NZ_CAKVZK010000024.1, forward strand.
GCGGTGCCGAAAACAAAAGATGGAATCTCAATGACAGTGGGAGACGTGATCACTTCCGTTCTGGATTTTTATCATACCCATCCATATATCAGCTATGGCGGTCTGGACGCGGTGCAAGAGTCTTCGGATTCGTTTGAATTTACGGTATATGCAGGAATTTTAGGAATACCGGAGAATTTCATGGTACTGGGAAGTGATCCGGAGAAAGACAGCCTGATTTTTCACCGGGCAGAGTGGCTGCCGGAGAATATGGAAATGTGTCCGCGTTATGTGTATATACCATATTCAAATAATCGAGGTCGGGACGCATTTGGAACGTATACTGATTATAGGGAAACTACCGCTGGAAATCAGGTGATGGCGTCGGCACTTTTGCAGACAGATGCTGTGATTGAGGGAGATGGTACGATTGTTCCGAAGGAAAATGAGGTAAATGTCTATTACAAAACCGGGGAAATTCCGTATGATGCGGATGGGCAGCCGATCCAGGTAGTTGTTTACCGGGAAAAGACAGAAACACAGCAGCGGGAGGTAACGGAGACAAAATGGGTTCATCAGGCAGCAGCCCGGAATGCAGATGGGAGATACATACTGCGGGTTAACGCGAATTTTACCGACAGTTTTGGCGTGAAAAAAACAAATGCAGGCGTGCTGGAAGAGCTGGGATTTAAGGCGGTATTGAAAGAGAAGAAGGTTACACTGAACGAGGAAGAAGCCGCAATGCTGGGAAATGGTTTCTTTGCCGGCCACCAGATGAACAGTTCCAGCTATTACACGTGGATAAAACAGGCGCGGGCAAAGGCATATGTCGATTCTGGAGGTTCCGGCCTGACAGGGGATGATTCCTATGTGGTCCCGGTGGCACTGGCGTACCCGGGGCAGGAGACCACCTATCAGGATGCCGGGACAAGGAAAGAACCGCTGGGTGTACTGGAGCGAGTGATCCGCCAGAAGATAAAAATCGTCAAAAATATAGCGACGACACCGGAGGGCACCTATGCACATAACACTTATGCGGAAAGTGGGCACACCGATCCGTTTACGGAAAAAGAGGGAGGAAACGAAAATGTCGCTTCAGCACTGCCAAATTTCCGCTTTAAGCTCTATTTGAAATCCAATCTGGAACGTCTGTACCGGAATACGGATGGCGAAATCGTGTGGATGAACCGGGATGGGGAAGTCGTCTCGTTGCCGGAGATAAAAAAGAATTTTCCACTGCTTAGAGAATCCTTTGCTCCGGTTCAGAAAATTTTCACGCAGGTAATTCATAAAAAAGATTCCCAGACGGCTGGTTCCGTCAATAACAATGTCTGGGGCAGCGCAGTGACGGCAAAGGAACGTCTGTATGAATATGGAAAAGACGGGCAGATCGCGGATTCGAAAGAGGTTAATCAGGGATATACAAGACTTCTTGAGACGGTCATGCGGACCAAGGAAGATGGAGCGGGAGCGGTACGGGAAGTTTCCGGCTATCAGTATGAGAAATTTTTCGATGCGATGGCGGTGGCGAACCGGGATAAATGGCAGCGGGCAGATGCAGCAGATACATCCTTTAAGCCGTTTGCGTGGATCCGTACGGGCATTTTTGGAACCGGTGGCGGAGAAATAAAAGATCCGGCGCATCATAACAATGCGGCGATACAGAACCAGAGCCGTACGTCGGAAGCAGCCATAGAAAATGCAAAACGGTCGGATGCTGTCCGTCAGTTTGCGATGGACTGGTATTTGAAGGATGAGGTAAAGAAGCAGAACATTCAAGCATCGGGCGGACAGGAAGGCTACCCGGATTATATCTATGATGAAGCCTTGCATCAGGCAATTTTAAAAGCAGAGGAATATTTGAAGCCGTTTTTCTCCTATGATTTGGACGATTTATACGCGATTGAGTGGGACAGCGCGGAAAATGGAGGTTCCGATCGGGACAAAACAACGTTGTCAGCAGAAAAATTAAAAAAATCCGAGGAAGGTTATTATTATGGCGTTTCGAAATACCTTCCTTACGGAACCTATGTGGCAGTCGAGCAGCAGCCGTATTCGGGAGCACTGGAAGATTTCAAAAACCAGCATTATCGGATCGACCAGCCGAAAGAAATAGAAGTCCCGTCGGTTTATGAGGCAGGTGGAAACCTCGTATCTCCGGAAAAAAAGTCAGCGGATTATCAATATGACGCCTCGGCATCGCCGGAAACGCTGGCGGCGAACTATCAGATCCGGATGAATGAAGAGTGGGGAGATACAAATCAGGCGGATTTGAGGAAATATGTGATCCGCGCACATGGACAGGATGGAAATTATGAGATTTATAAGTATGGTCTGGATGCGGATAAACGGCAGGGAACGATCTCCTATCCAGGCGGAAGCTATGCCTACAGCGGATTTTCGCCCGCTCAGAGGGAAATGGCGCCGTACAAGGACATTTATCGGTCTGAAAATGCAAACAGCCGGTACCGGAGCAACGAGAAGGTAGAAAGCTATTACCGTTATGGTTCGATCTCAGAGCAGGCAGGGTGGGCAGATTCAGTGGAATATCCGTATGGAGAGAAGACGGATGATAACAATCCGGCGGGATTTTATCTGAAAGATCAGGTCAGGACAATCACCGGGGCGCTGACCGGGTTTGACGGGCGGTATTTTCAGGGATTGGTGCCTTACAGTGTGACAGAACCGGCGGCGGAGTCCGCCTATGATGCGTTGGGATTTACCGGCTACGCGGATGGAAAATACCGGAATACGTTTTATGCTGCAAAGCTTCGGATTGAAAAACTAGATTCGGAGACGGGAGAGAATATTCTGCATGATGATGCGGTGTTCGCTATTTATGCCGCCAGCCGGGACACGTCGAAGTACAGCGAGGGGGAGGTGCAGTTTTATGAAAAAGATACACAGGTGACAGCCAGCCGGGAATTTTTGGAGGCAATGGGGGCAAAGAAAATCGCGCCGGTTGATTTGAAAACACTAATTCCGTCAAAATACCCCTGGAAAGCACCTTATACAGGAAAATATACAGGCATAATCCCGGCAGGAACTCCGATTTGCAGTGAAACCGATCAGGTGGTGATGCAGGATGCCTTTGGGACGCGGACGGGCACATTCCAGGTTTATTCGACGCTGCAGGATTTTGGTGGTTTGGGGGAAACTCTGCCGTCCAACCAGAATACAGGATATCTGATCACGCCGCAGCCGCTGGGAGCAGGAGCCTATGTGTTGTGTGAATTATCTGCACCGGAAGGATACGTGAGAACGAAACCGATAGCGGTGGAAGTGTATTCGGATGAAGTGACGTATTATCGGGACGGAGAGCGCGGTCAGCGGGTGGCAGCTGCCGTGTATGGAGAAATGGTAACCCGGATAAGCAGCAACGGAGAAGCAGTCCAGAACCCGGATGGAACGAAGCCAAATGGCAATAAGCCGCAGGACCGGGGGGATGTGGCGCGGATTTATGTAGGAAATACGCCGATCCGGCTGGAAATCGCGAAAGTAAAACAGGAGGAAACGGAGATTTTGTTTGAGTTGAGCGATCGGCGAGAGGGAACTTTGACCGAGCTTTCGAACCGTTATGGTCTTGAAAATCTGGAACTGGCGTACAATGCGTCGGGAACGTTCCTTGGGTATGGGTGGTCAAAGGGCTGGCTGGATAGTCTGAGGGCAAAACAGGAAGCCGGGGAGTGGATTGACCTGATTTATGAGGATCAGGTTTTTACTGGAAAGGCGATCTGGCATCGGGTTCCAGATACGGCGCACGCACTTAACCGCTATCTTCCAGGTGCATCGATGTGCCTGTATGATGCGATCGAGGTAAAGAAGAACGGGGACAGTGAGGACCGGGCGTATGCCGGTGTCAATGTGGTGCGCGATTCGTTTGGAAATGTGATCCGGATGTATGTGCAGAAAGGTTATGCGGGAAACCGGCTTCTGTATGTGAAGGATAAAGAACAAGAGGGGGAAGATAACAAAGGAGAAAATAACAATTATACACGATATACGCAGGATGACCGGTTCAACGACCAGGGGAAAGGCAGATGGATTCTCAAGTGGGTTGAACGCGAAGATACAGACATTTTATATTACGATCTCGGGGCACTGGAGGTATTTACGACACTTCGGGGCGTGCGGTATGCCTATAACGAAAAGGGCGAACTGGTGCGTCCCAAAGACGGCGAACCGATCTATGCGATGAAAGACGGCGTTCCATTTCTGGAAATTGTAAGCCCCAGCTATGAAGAACTGGCGTACAGCCGGAAAGAAAGGCGGTTTGAATACGTTCCGTCCGGGACAAAATTCTATCATCTGGCATCAGACGGAAGCTGGGACAGCGAGGTAGAACCGTACACGGGAATGGCATATGTGACGGAGGAGAAAACCGGCAAAACATTGGTGTGGGTGGTCCGGGTATCGAAGGATCGCTATGAAAATGTGATTGCCAGGGATAAGATAAAGACTGGCCGCGTGGCAACGATGTATGCTGATACGGAACAGGAATACACGATCGGGACATATGACGGAGGTCTGCTGCAGCCCCATGTCAATCCGGTTTTGAATGAAAATGGGCTGCCGGTTTATTACCAGCGTTCCGATCAGACTTATATCAAAGGATATCCCGTTTATGATCGGGATGGCGATTATGTGCGTTACCGATACAGCGATCTTCTCAAAGCTTACAATGCCAATGCATGGGATCTGCAGTTGAAAGCAGCGCTCTATGATATTGGAAATGATCCGGAAAAACGGGAAGATGACCGACCACTGTACCATCGTCAGGGTGAGGCGTATCTGATGGAAAACAGCTGGATAACCGGGGATGAAATGCCAAACGATCCGTTCCATACACGGATCAGAGATGGGCAGGTGGACGTTTTAAAACGCGTCCCGGTGGGAACGTATATTTTAGAGGAGACGCGTGCCCCATCCGGTTATGCGAAACGGATGCCGGCAGGTCTTACGGTAGAGGAAACCTGTGAGGTACAGGAGCTGTACCTTACTAACCGCCCGATCACGGTGCAGATCGAAAAGATCGACGCGCCAAAACAATATCAGCAGCCAGTCCGGGACTATGATCGCATTTTGAACGAATCGGATTCTAAGATCTGGGAGGAAGGAAAAGGGGGGTATACGTTTTCAAGTGTGGAAGGAGCCGTGTTAGCGCTCTATCCGGCAAAAAGAGTTGCGAGTGATGATTTGGAAGCACATCCGTCCGGGTATTATCTGGAAAAGAAAGGGGAACTTCCGGCGAACTGGACAGTACTAGATGAGAGAAACCAGAAAAAGACAGTGACTGCGAAATGGACCGTCGGAAAGACGCCAATGGCATGGGAGGGGATTCCGGCAGGCGATTATATTCTCGGGGAAATAGAGACGCCTCCGGGATATCTGACAAATCAAATAGAGGTGGAAATCCAGGAAACTTCTAAGCTGCAGCTCATCACGATGCAGGAGGATCATATAAAAACCGCCTTTTTCAAATATGAGGAGAAGGATGGAAAAAAAGAATGTCTGCCGAATGCATATGCGGCGGAGCTGACCCTGTACGAGGCAGTGACAGATGAAAAGGGAATTGTCATGGAAGCGGATGGAACACCGCGCTATGACCGGGAAAAACGGGTGACGAGCTGGAAGACCGAAGATGCGAAAGCCTACAGCCAAGGAAGCGACAGCTTTGCAGCCCGCTATCAGGAGCTGTATGCAGAATATCACACAAGGTTTAACACGGTTGCATGGTGTGGATATACCGCTGAAAAACTGGAAGAAACGGCGACAGAACAGGGCGAATCAGTGCGTCAGCTCTGGAATCTGGGAAATGGTTCGCAGGTGCTTGTTCAGGTAACGAAAAATCTGCAGCCGGATGGAAAAGCAGGCTACAGCTATGATTTCCGCTGGAATTACCAGACGGAGGGGACTCTGGTCAGTTATGATACCTCCGATGGGATTCACCGGATTGATTATTTACCGCTGAATCCGACGAAAAATGATTTGGCTTCGAACAGAAAGAAAGGCTATTACGTTCTGGTGGAGACGAAAACACCAAGCGGCTATCAGAAAGCAGCACCGAAGCCGGTGATTGTCGAAGAAACTGCTGAAATTCAGCTTTACGGGCTGGAAAATAGGGCAAAGTCTGTCTATATTTCCAAGCTGGGAAGCTCAGGAGAGGCATCCGAAGAGGCAATTTATCTGGCAGGCGCAGAACTTGCTGTTTTCCGGGCGGCACAGGATGGAAGCCTGATGCAGGAAAAAGAATATTTAGTGGAACGCTGGATTTCTGGATCGGATGGAAAATTTACAGAGGAAGAAGCAGAAAAACAGGAGATTCCGGCAGGCTGGAAGGCAGGGGACTGGAAGCCGCATCGGATTTCTCCGATTGCCTATGGAGTGTATTATCTGGTGGAACTTTCGGCACCGGCAGGTTATCGCCTCATGGAACCTAAGAAATTTACGGTGGCGACTGCTTCGGGGGAGACAATCGAAGCGGTTAATACGTTGAAACAGGGACGGGTTCGGGTTGAAAAGGTGGATGAGAGAAAGCCAGAGGAAAAACTGGCAGGTGCGGTGTTTGAAGTGAAAAACAGAGAGACGGGAGAAAAGGTTCAGATGGAGACAGACGAGAGCGGTCAGGCGGAAAGCCCGTTTCTGCCAATCGGAACGATAGGGGAGAATGGAAGCTGGATTCCGTACCATTACGAAGTCCGTGAGACGATGCCGCCGGATGGATATCAACTTATTCCGCGCGTGTACGAGGTGCTGATAGAAGATCAGAAGGAATGCGAGGTGCTAACGTATGATCTGACGGTGCCGAATGAAACAACGAAAATCAAAATTTCCAAGCTGGATTTCGATACGGGTCTCTTTGTGTCAGGAGCAAAGCTGGCAGTGTATGAAGCTGGATTTTTGGATGGTGTGTACACTGAAGCGGGTGAGGCATTGGAAACCTGGATCTGCGATGGGAAAACACACGTGATAGAAGGAAAGCTGATTGCCGGGCACACGTATCTTCTGAAAGAACTGGAAGCGCCGGATGGATACACTGTGCAGAAACCGATGATTTTCACGGTGTCAGATACAGGCAGGGGGATTAACGCAGCCAGAGATGGTGCAAATGCGCTGGAGACAGAGACAGCAGACGGTTTATTTGACAGCATAACGTCTCTGCAGGTGCAGGGAAGAAAAGCGCTTCGTCTGGTGAGAACTCTGTGGGATTTGGACAGTGGGGAAGAATTTGTACTTTCTTCACTGATGGAAGCTTCTGCGCCTTATCTGGAACGAGAAAAATGTGAAAAAGAGGGAGTGGCAGAAGGACATCGTTTCGAACTGCGGGAGATCATTGAGTTCAGTGACGGCAGCCGCCGGACGATAGGAAAAAATACATTCCGTTTGAATTGGGATGAGAACGGACATTATCCGCTGACGCTTCGAACATTAAAAGGAACGAGGTATCGTCTGGAAGAATATCATCAGAAAGAGACAGATGGCAGGGAAGTGGAAAGCTGGATCCCGGAAAACAGAGATGGCCTGGGATATATCCATGAAATACGAAATCCGGAATACAGTGACCCTTGTGGCATCCGCGCCGTTTCCCCGATTGGAAAAGACGGAGCAGCGGTGCTGCCGGGAAGTGTAATTGTATATGAAATTACATATCGGAACCAGTCAGATAAAAAAGAAAATATGAAGATTGGACTGGAAATTCCAGCTGGGTGTGAACTAATGACAGCGGCTTCGATGGGCGGAACGGAACAAATAGGTGAATCCTGGTATTGGAATATAGAGAATGTGGCAGCCGGATCAGGAGGCATTTTGCGGGTGGCTGTTCTGGTTGGAGAGCATATAAATGAAAACGGACAGGAAAATCATTCTGGTATGACGGTAACGGCAACAATATGGGGAAAAACGGGCAAGAGCTATGAATCCTTCCATCCAATTCTATCTCCGGGCGCAATTGCTATCGCCGGGCGGGTGACGGGAACTGCCGCGGCGTTGTTAAGGCAGGTAGATATAACATATACGTTATACTTAAAGAATGCGGAGGGAAAAGAGCTTCCAGGCTTGATTTCGTACACAGGTTCTAAATCGGGAACGCTGCGAAGTGGAGGAAGCCTGACGCTTTCTTGTGACGAATCGGTTGTTTTGACAGGGATGCCGTGGGGAACAAACTATGAGGTTCGGGCACAAGTTCCGGCACAGACTCCGGATGGACTGCCGATCGAGTGGAAGAGTACAGGAAGCACGGGACGAACCTCCCGGCAGGGAAATACAGCGCTCTGGGAATTTCATCAGAATGATCGGTCGGTGCGTGAAGTGCTCAAACGTGGGAATAGATACCGCCTGGTTGAACTGCTGGAACTGGACGGTGGAAAAACGGAAGAGGTGAGGTCGAATCAGATGATTTTTTCTCTGGGGGACGATGCACAGATAGATGGAATTGGAATGATAGATTCCCCGACAAAGCTGGTCTTTTCAAAGACAGATCTGGGCGGAACGGAGCTTCCGGGTGCTCAGATAGAGATTCTGGATCAGTCTGGAAATGTAATCGAATCATGGATTTCTGCGGCTCATCCTCATGAGATTATTGGAACGTTGACACCGGGAAAGAGTTATATAATGCGCGAGACGGGAGCGCCGGATGGATTTGCGTATGCGGAAGAGATTCCGTTTACTGTTTCCGAGGATGGAACGGTCGAGCGGATTTTCATGCAGGACAAGCCGACGCACGTGGAAATCACAAAATACAGTGTGACGGGAGAAAAGGAACTGCCGGGGGCGCGGATGGAACTCTGGGAGGAGAAGGAAGGCGGAACCTTGGTTGATTCGTGGGTATCTGATCGGGGCGCCCATGTGATAAAAGGAAAGTTAAACGCTGGAAAAAACTATGTGCTGGTAGAAAAAACAGCGCCGGATGGGTACTGGAAAGCAGAAAAAGTGACATTTACGGTATCACTGGACGGTCGAGTAGATCAGGTGAAGATGTATGACAGACCGACGGAAGTGCAGGTGGAGAAGCGGAAATGGAGGGAGCAGAAAGGAGATAGCGAATTTGTAAAAGGTGCCCACCTGAGGATTTCTGATGAGACTGGAAAGGTAATATTGGAATGGATTTCTGAAGAAAAGGAGAAATGCATACAGGGCATTTTAAAGGAGGGCTGCCGCTATATTCTGGAAGAGCTGGAAGCGCCGGAGGGCTACGAAAAAGCCGAACCAGTTTTATTTACGGTTTCAGAGGGCGGAACGGTGACGGTTGTGCGGATGTATGACCGTTTGAAGCCGGAGCGACCGGGACACGGTCAGCCGGAACATCCAAAGAAAGTGATAGAAGAGCTGAAAGAGGGCTATTTAACAGTTCGCGTGCCAGAGTCGATCTGTGGAGATGGGAAAATTGTTCTCGACGGCAGACAGATGAAGCCGCTTCCGAAGATGGGATATGGAGAATCAGCCACCTGGGAAGTAGAAGGTGCTTATCAGGTTGAGGACGAAAAAGAGCGTCTGAATGAAGCAATTTCACTGATTTGGAAGTGGAAACTGGTGATTGGACTGATATGTATGAGCGCTGGGGCAGGGCTGGCGCTCGCAGAGCGGCGAAGAAAGGAGGAAAATATAAAAAAGAATATGGAGAGGAATGATAAGGGCAAGGAGGAGTAAAAAAATAAGAGAAAAATCAAAATCGATCAGATGGCAGAAAAAGGGAAGGGAGGGATTTTATGGATCAGATGGCGAAAGGGCTGCTCTTCGGAGCAGCCGTACTGAGCCAGGCGGCTGCGGGATGTTTCCCCGCTGCCGCGGCATCCATCGATCGGGTCAGGATTCGGCTGGCAGCAGAAGAGCTGGATGAAATGGGAATGCCTGTTTTGGAGGCGGAAAGCCGGGACAGGGCATATAGCGTCACTGGTGTGGAACGAATCTCCGGTGATCCGGCAAGCGGACCGGCGATGGATAGGGCAGAGGTGGGAAAAAAAGAAAATGAACAATATAAAGGGAGCATACAAGCCGACTCTGAAAATATAGGTACCAAAGAAGTTTCTTTAGAAGAACGAAAGATAGAAGAAATCCGTGCAGAAGAACCTGCTCCGGAAATTCTATACGAAATAGAGCTGGAATCCGACGCAGAAGATTCTTTTTCCGTCCTTCGCCAGGAGGACATCCAGTTTTCAGGGCTTGGCGCGGTATGCAGCAAGGCAGTTCGGAAAGATAATGGCACTACGTTGCTTTTGACGATCGAATTACAGGATGCCGGAGAGATAATAGGAACGGTGGATGCAGCAGTCTGGGCGGAAAGAGGAATTGGCAGGTGGAAGAAAGCGCCGGGGGCTTCGGCATATTTGGTGATGCTTTACCGGGATGCGAAGCGTGTCGGACATCCGCATCGGACGAGTGCTGAACAGTACGATTTTGTACCGTTGATGCAGACTGCGGGCGTATATCATTTTAAAGTGATTCCTCTGACAAAGCAGGGAAAGCGTGGTCAGGCAGCAGAATCAGCATGGAGGAACGTGACGGAGGCAGAGGCAGCTCAAAACCGGGAAGAATGGGGAGGAAAAAAGCCGGGATGGCAGCCAGAAGGGGAAATTCCATCGTATATTTTAAAAGATGGTGCATACCCGCAGATGGATTCTCTTTTGATTGGCGAAAAGTATGAGCAGTTTAATGAAAAGGGGGAAAACGTGTCGCGAACCGTAATATTTTGAGGATTTTCGTATAATTTATAAAAATCAGTTGAAAAAGCAGAAGAAATGTGATAGCATACCTCACATAAGTTCGTTCCTGTTTACTGAACCGTCCTGATGAGTGATCGAAGGTCAGTCAGGCAGGGACACTCTGGAGAGTCTCCAAGAAGGAGCGCCGAAGGTGTAAGACGGATGCACGTCCATGGTATTCGTTGATCTCTCAGGCAAAAGGACAGGGCATACAACCAATCACAATGGAACCAGGGGATGAGTTCTATTGTATGCATATGTTCTACTCTTTGGAGAGCTGATTTGTATCAGCTCTTATTTTATTACTCGATCCCGGATTTATAAAAGAGCCGGAATCGTAACGAAAACATAGAGGAGGATAAAAAATGGACACGATTTTGACACTGGTAAACAAAGGCAATGATTTTCTGTGGAGTTTTCTTCTGCTGATTCTGCTGTGTGGAACGGGCATCTATTACACGATTCGTCTCAAATTCATCCAGGTAAGAAAATTTGGCGAGGGCTGCAAGCATGTGTTTGGACATTTCAGCCTGAACGGAGAAAAACATGAAAAAGGGGAAATGAGCCCGTTTCAGTCGATCATGACGGCGATCGCAGCACAGGTTGGTACTGGTAACCTGGCAGGTGCGGCGACAGCGCTGTTTGGCGGCGGTCCGGGTGCAATCTTCTGGATGTGGCTGAGCGCGTTCTTCGGAATGGCGACCATCTACTCCGAGGCGGTTCTGGCACAGACCTACAAGACAGAGGTAAATGGTGAGGTGACAGGCGGACCTGTCTACTACATCAAGGCGGCATTTAAAGGTAATTTTGGAAAGGTATTATCCACTCTGTTTGCTATCTTTATTGTTTTAGCACTTGGGTTTATGGGCAATATGGTACAGTCCAACTCGATCGGTGCTGCGTTTACAGAGGTATTTCAGGTATATGGAATCAATATTCCGCCGATCACGATCGGTCTTGTGCTGGCAGTACTGGCAGGATTCATTTTCATTGGTGGAACCAAACGTCTGGCAGCTGTGGTAGAGAAGGTTGTGCCAGTTATGGCAGGCGTTTACATTGTAGGAAGCCTGATTCTGATTGGTCTTCATATCAATCACGTGCCGACGGCATTTATGATGATCATCAAGGGCGCGTTTGATCCGAAAGCGGTAATGGGCGCTGGTGCTGGTATCACCGTCCGCGAGGCAATCCGTTTTGGTGTAGCGAGAGGACTTTTCTCCAATGAGGCAGGTATGGGTTCCACACCGCATGCTCACGCACGTGCGAAAGCAGAAAGCCCGCATCATCAGGGGCTTTGTGCGATGATCAGTGTCTTTATTGATACATTTGTTATTTTAAATCTGACCGTATTTGCAGTCCTGACAACGGATGCGATGAGCTCCGGCAAGGATGGTACAGCGCTGACACAGGCGGCATTCATGCAGAGTTTTGGAAACTTTGGTTCTATTTTTATTGCGATCTGCCTGCTGTTCTTCGCATTTTCGACGATTCTGGGATGGCATTTCTTTGGCCTGACGAATGCGAAATATCTGTTCGGCGAGGGCGCGGCAAAGGTTTATTCCTTCATCGTTGTGATTTGTATTGTCATTGGTTCTATGTTAAAGGTAAATTTAGTATGGGCTCTGGCAGATTTCTTCAACGCGCTGATGGTTATTCCGAACGTTTTGGCATTACTTGCATTGAGTCATGTGGTTGTGGCGGCTGACCGGAAAGCGGAAGCGATCACGAAAAATGTGACACAGGCATATCGGGCTGCAGAAGAAAAGTAAGAGCAAATAAGTGAATTGTAAGCGTAAAAGCGAGCGTTAAACAATCATTCAAAAAAGACCTGCTTATGTAGTGAAATACATAGGCGGGTCTTTTTTAAATATAGGAAACTTCGTTCTATGACAAAGAACGCTCCGCGGGATGCGCACTCGCGCGAAGAAAAAATATGTCGCAAGCGACCGCGCGAGACGCCCGAATGTGCCAAGGCACATTCTTTATTCTTGAAAATGAAAACAAATAAAAAACCAAAAGTCCCTAAACAGCTGCCATTACCTTCCGCTCTCTGTAAAAATAAGGAGTCTCTCTCTTTGCTGTCTGCTTTTTAAGCGTTTCATCGGTCAATTTGCGGACAGACTGCAAAATCCTCAGATGCGTCTCCAGAGGGAGTGCATCAACGGTCAGTTCCGCTTTTTTCGTGCATCCATCCACACCGCCTGCTGCCACAACCCGGCGGAGCAATTCTGTCTCGGTGCGGTCAGAGGGGAGAAGATTCCGTCCTAATTCCAGGGAGAGCAGGGAGGCAATGCCCCAGCCCCACCAGTTGGAAACGCCGCTTGCCAGCGTCAGGTCTGCTGCTTCTGCGGTGCAGATAAGTTCGCCGTGTGGAACACCTGCGAGAATTTCACGGCGGAAGGTCCCCATTCCCATCTCGTTGCCGCCATCTCCGATGGAAATGACCGTGGCACCAGCTTCTCTGGCAGCAGACAGGAAAAGTGCCGAATCTGTAATCATATCGTCGAGCTGTTCACCGCGCATGCTGTGATAATGTCCGTTTTCAGCTTTGCCTGGGCGCTCCAGGCTGATCAGATGGGTCGGTTTTGCATCACGGATAAAGGTGCGGATAAAGTTATCCGTATTCTGTTCCGGCAGACGGATCAAGGTTGCCTGCGGAGCGCGGAAGCGGAGAGCCGCTTCCAGATGCGGATAAGAAGACCAGTCGGTTACGACTGACACGCCGCAGCCAGCTGCCGTCAGCGCTGCTGCGAGGTTGGCAGTTCCGGAAGGTCCATCCGTCTCGCCGGTAATAGAACCGTCTGGCATTCGAACCGGGAAACCGGTCAGAAGAACGGCTCTTTTCGCATGGGCGAGAGAAGCAGACACAGCCGCAAGTGGGGAAGCAGGCAGAGATGCTAAAAGTCCGCGACCGCCAAAATCCTGTTTCATAATTGAATCTAAAGTTTCATAAAAAGTCATGGTATCAATCCTCCAGGTATACTGCATTGTGCAGAAATTGACAGGGGATTTTCTATCTGGATGATTCGAGCGCTTATTTACTGGATAATTTCCAAATCAAAAAAGATTGGCAGCAATCCGGTATGGTAGCTGTATCGGAATCATGTGCAATAAAAAAAGACCCACATATCCTGTAAGATTCATGGCTCTTATTTACGAAGGGAGCATCCGGGCAGGAGTCCCGATAAATAAAAGAATCTGTTTTGTTATAATTATATTGTAAATGAAAAATATCAGACTGTCAATTCCAAATTCATTTTACGGCTGACAGAAAGCAAAATTTGGAATATAATAAAAAATGGGGTAACTGTTCAGTAGGTCAGCGCATTTACTGCGCTGACCGTACGAAAACATGGACCAGCAGGCAAAAATCCCATTGCCGTAGGCAATTTTTAATGGATTTTTGCTTGTGGCTGTGAAGGTACTGAACAGCTACAAAATAGGCATATAAACAAGCTCAGAAATAAAAGCAGACAAGAAAATGGATAGAGAGAATGAAACGAGAATCAAATGAGATAAAAAAAGAAAATGACCGCGCCGCATCGTTCATGCGCTTCTGCGAGGTAGTCCGCCATCTCCGTGCCGAGGACGGCTGTCCGTGGGATCGGGCGCAGACGCATACATCGCTGAAACCGTACTGCATTGAAGAAGCGGCAGAGGTGATTGGCGGTATCAATATCTGGGAGGCGACCGGCGATGCGGAGAACCTGAAAGAAGAACTGGGGGATTTAATGCTGCAGATTCTTCTTCACGCGCAGATCGCGGAGGAAGAAGGACTATTTACGATACGGGAGGTCATGGATGGCGCCAGCGAAAAAATGATCCGCCGCCATCCGCACGTGTTTGGTAAGTCGATGCTGTCCGAACAGGGAGAACCGGTCACGGATTGGGATGCAATCAAGAAGCAGGAAAAAGCCGGAAAAGAGTGGACGGAAGCGTATCTTCCGGGAGCGCTGGAAGAGGCGGAGAAACTGCTCGAGCGGGCAAAAGAACGGAAAGGCATCAAAAAATAACATTTGAGATGCTTCAATACTGAAATAAATAGAAAAATCTACATATAAAAAGGCATTCGGTCAAACTGGAATGCCTTCGTTCATTTATAAATGCTAATTCGTACTTTTCGGCAAAGACTGACTTTCCTTTACCAGATCTTCTAAAGTAATATTATAGAAGAAATTGTGTACAACCTGATCAAAGCGTTTCCACATCGGCAGGGTCACACAGCTTGTCTGACGTTCGCACGGCGGCGCATCCGGTGCAAGGCAGGCAACGGAAGAGAGAGAGCCTTCGGTCAGTTCCAGAATCTCTCCGGCGGTATATTCATTAATCGGACGGGTCAGACGGTAACCGCCGCCTTTGCCGCGCTGTCCTTCCAGTAATTTATTTTTGACCAGAACCTTCAAGATGATTTCCAGATACTTTTCAGAAATCTGCTGACGGGTGGCAATTTCATTCAGTGGTATATATCCAGCAGAATTTTGTTCCGCCAGATCGATCATAACGCGCAGGGCGTATCTTCCTTTTGTTGATATCATTCGGTAACCTCCTTACTACTAACCAATTATAACGCAAGGTAATAGGACTTTCAAGGAGAAAAGCGTGGAAAACAAAGAAAAAAAGTTTTTTCCTAATACCTATTGACAAAGTTGGTTTATAAGAGTATCATTAAGCCATCGAGTTCGGAAAGAACATGAAAATGAAAAGGAGGCAGATACAATGGCAAGACAGAATATTGTATGGAACGGAAATCTGATGTGTTGTTGTCGAATGTGTAATTCCCGGGCATTTTATATGGTCAGGTAAATTTGCATATCTGCCGTTCAAGAGAATGACAACGATTTAAGATGCAAGCCATTTGCCCGGGAGCTTAAAGAAGATTAAGCGGTCCGGCTTTTTATTTATCCAAAAAGCAAAATATACATTTGCATAAGCAAATATAGTAATGCGGAAAAGCAATTATTTTATAGAAAGCTTGAAAATAAATGGAAAAACGCTTGCTCAAATAAAAAAATGAATATAGAATAAAAACGAATTTACATACTAGGAAATAAACTTCCAGAAAAAGAAAGAGAGGTATTTTGAGATGGGAAATTATAGATTTGAGACTCTTCAGTTACACGTAGGTCAGGAGCAGCCGGATCCGGCAACCGATTCCAGAGCCGTTCCGATTTATCAGACCACTTCTTATGTATTTAAAAATTCCGCCCATGCGGCAGCACGTTTTGGCCTGGCAGATGCCGGTAACATTTACGGACGTCTGACCAACTCCACACAGGATGTATTTGAGAAGAGAATCGCAGCACTGGAGGGCGGCGTTGCAGCACTGGCAACCGCATCCGGCGCAGCTGCTATTACATATACAATCGAGGCACTGGCAGCAGACGGCGGTCACATCGTAGCACAGAAGACCATCTACGGCGGCAGCTATAACCTTTTAGAGCATACACTTTCCCATTTCGGTGTATCTACAACTTTCGTAGATGCTCATAATCTGGAAGCGGTAGAAGGTGCAATTCAGGAAAATACCCGTGCTATCTATCTGGAGACTCTCGGAAATCCGAATAGTGATATTCCGGACATCGACGCGATTGCTGAAATTGCACACAAACACGGACTTCCGTTAGTCATTGACAATACATTTGGCACACCGTACCTGATTCGCCCGATCGAGCATGGCGCAGATATTGTCGTACATTCCGCTACCAAGTTCATCGGCGGACACGGAACCACTCTGGGCGGCATTATCGTAGATTCCGGTAAATTTGACTGGAAAGCAAGCGGCAAATATCCGGCAATCGCAGATCCGAATCCGAGCTATCACGGCGTATCTTTCGTAGAGGCAGCAGGTCCGGCAGCATTCGTCACCTACATCCGCGCTATCCTTCTGCGTGATATGGGCGCTACGATTTCCCCGTTCAACGCATTCCTGCTTCTTCAGGGAACTGAGACACTGTCTCTGCGTATCGACCGTCATGTAGAAAATACCAAGAAGGTTGTTGAGTACCTGTCTAAACATCCGTTAGTAGAGCACGTTAATCATCCGTCTCTGCCGAAGCATCCGGATCATGCACTGTATGAGAAATATTTCCCGAACGGCGGCGCTTCTATATTCACCTTTGAGATCAAGGGCGGACAGGCAGAAGCTCATAAGTTCATCGACAACCTGCAGCTCTTCTCCCTGTTAGCAAACGTAGCAGATGTAAAGAGTCTGGTTATTCATCCAGCAACAACAACCCACTCCCAGCTGACTGACGAGGAGCTGGCAGATCAGGGCATTAAGCAGAACACCATCCGTCTGTCCATTGGTACCGAGCATATCGACGATATCATCGAGGATCTGGAGCGTGGATTTGCAGCTCTGAAATAAGTAAGAGTGCGTCGGGCTGAGAATCCGAGGCATATACATAATAAATGGTAAATTGATAAAATGCGGTGTCATCTGCCAACTTTTCTTTAAGCAGGGAAGAAAGGCAGATAACGCTGCATTTTTACTATTCCATTTTGGAAGAAAACGGCGTAGAAAAATTCATACCAAACCGCCTTCCACAGGGTAAAATGCTGAATTGTTGGGATTTAAGGAGGAAACGGGGAGGCGAGTCTTGACAATAAGGGCGGGTAAGTGGTAATTTATCAGATAGAAGGATACAGAGCTGTACATTTGTGATATAGGGGGGCTCTGGATTCCACCATAAAATTTAAGAATGAGGTGCAAAAAATGCAGGAGATGAAACCGATTAAAGAAGGAAAAGTCCGTGAAATCTATGACAATGAAGACAGCCTGATTATGGTTGCAACGGATCGTATCAGTTGCTTTGATGTTATCTTACATAACGAAGTGACAAACAAAGGCAAGGTACTGACACAGATGTCCAAGTTCTGGTTTGACCTGACGAAAGACATTATCCCGAATCACATGATTTCCGTAGATGTAAAAGACATGCCGGAATTCTTCCAGCAGGAGAAATTCGAAGGAAAGAGCATGATGTGCCGTAAGCTTGAGATGCTTCCGATTGAGTGCATCGTCCGCGGTTATATCACAGGAAGCGGCTGGGCAAGCTACCAGAAGACCGGAAAGGTTTGTGGAATTGAACTGCCGGAAGGCTTAAAAGAGTCTGACAAACTGCCGGAGCCGATCTACACACCGTCCACTAAGGCAGAGATTGGCGATCATGATGAAAACATCTCCTATGAGCAGAGCGTAGATCATCTGGAAAAATACTTCCCGGGCAAGGGAAAGGAGTATGCAGATAAGCTGCGTGAATACACGATTGCACTTTACAAAAAATGTGCGGAGTACGCACTGGAAAAAGGTATCATTATCGCAGATACCAAGTTTGAGTTCGGTCTGGATGAGAATGGCAACATCGTTCTTGGTGATGAGATGCTGACTCCGGACAGCTCCCGTTTCTGGCCGGCACAGGGCTACGAGGCAGGACATTCCCAGCCGTCCTTCGACAAGCAGTTTGCACGCGATTGGCTGACCGCTCATCCGGGCAATGACTGGACACTCCCGCAGGAGATTGTGGACAAGACCATTGAAAAATATCTTCAGAGCTATGAGATGCTGACCGGCGAAAAGCTGGCATAAGCGGATCGCTCGATGCAGCCAGTCAGGCAGTGGAAGAAAATGCATTGAATAAAAGTAAAAAAGCTGCTGTGAAAAGAATGAAATTCTTGTTTCACGGCAGCTTTTATATATAGAAATAAAAAACAAATATATCGCTAGTTCGTAATCTGCAGCAGAGGGGCTGTTTACAGATGTGTGCTTTTGAAAGGGAAAATAAAAGATGCGCGATTTTATGGATTTATTTAGCTTAAAGGGGAAAAAAGCGATCGTCACGGGCGGAACCAGAGGACTCGGCTATGGCATGGCAGAGGGACTGTGCAGAGCTGGGGCGGAGGTTGCTATTTTGGGAACAAGTGAGAAGGTGCGGGAGAGCGCTGATGCGCTTGCACGGACAACCGGTGTGGTGGTTCACGGAATAGTGGGAGATCTGGTAAGAGAAGAGGAGGTTCCGAATATCTATAAGCGTCTGGTGGAAAGCCTTGATGGTCAGGCGGATATACTGGTAAACTGTGCGGGAGTTCAGCACCGGTGCGTGGCAGAAGATTTTCCGATGGAAGAGTGGAATCGGATTCTGCGAGTAAATTTAGGTGCTATGTTCCAAATGTCTCAGCTGGCGGCGCGGGATATGCTGCAGCGTGGATACGGCAGAATTATTAATGTGGCATCGATGACCTCCTTCTTCGGAAGTGTGATGATACCGGCATACGCGGCAAGTAAGGGCGGTGTGGCGCAGCTCACGAAAGCCTGCTCCAATGAATGGTCATCGCGTGGTGTGACCGTCAATGCGATCGCACCTGGTTATATGGAGACAAAGCTCACATCGGATATGAAAGCCAAAAATCCGGATCAGTATGAAGAGGTAACGGCGCGGATCCCGATGCACCGCTGGGGGAAGGCGGAGGATCTGGCAGGAATTACCGTGTTTTTAGCGAGTGACGCGGCAGAATATATAACGGGAGCGGTAATCCCGGTGGATGGCGGCTACCTGGCGAAGTAAACGAGAGAAAAGGAAAGAAATATGAATCTATTTGATATAGTAGGTCCGGTGATGGTCGGACCGTCCAGTTCCCACACAGCGGGCGCGGTTCGGATTGGATTTGTGGCGCAGAAGCTTCTTGGGGAACCGGTTAAGCGGGCAAGGATTGGTCTGTACGGCTCATTTCTGGCAACGGGAACCGGACACGGAACTCAGAAAGCGCTGATTGCGGGACTTTTAGGAATGGTGCCGGACGACATGCGGATTCCGGACAGCTTTCACCTGGCAGAGGAGAAAGGGATTGAGTTTTCCTTTGAGGAAGCTAATTTAAAAGAGGCGCATCCAAATTCGGCGGAACTGGAGCTTGAGGGCATTTCCGGGCGCAGTCTGACGGTAGTAGGTGAATCACTGGGCGGTTCCCGGATCAATATTGCGAAGGTCGATGGGATTGAAGCCAATTTTTCCGGCAGTTATCCAACCTTGGTTGTCCACAACGACGATCAGCCGGGACATGTGGCGGATGTGACGGCGATGCTGGCGCACAAATCGATCAATATTGCGACGATGCAGCTCTACCGTGCGGCGCGCGGCGGCATGGCAGTGATGGTTATTGAGTGCGATCAAGAGATTCCGGAAGAAGGGCTTGTGTGGCTGCGCCGTCAGGAGGGTATCCGAAAGGTAACATATTTAAGTCTTCGATAGGAAAGATTCATATAAGAAAAGGAATGGAACGGGAAAATGGAAATGTTATATCATTCAGTGAGTGATCTGGTCCTCTTAGCGAACGAACATCAAATTCCGCTCTGGAAGGTGGTTCTTCTGGCAGATGTGCAGGAACGCCAGGTGACGGTGGAAGAATCGTTTGAAACAATGCGGCAGATGTATCAGGCGATGCGCCAGGCAGATCAGGAATACGACGGCTCGATCGTCTCGGCAAGTGGAATGGCGGGCGGCGACGGAGAAAAACTGCACGCATACAATGCCTCCGGTCGCAGCCTGGCGGGCGAATACATGGGGCTTGTGATGGAAAAAGCGGTGAAAATGGGAGAGTCCAACGCCTGTATGAAACGAATCGTGGCGGCTCCGACGGCGGGCGCATGCGGGGTGATTCCGGCGGTATTTTTGTCGTATGAGGAATATTGTAAGGAAACGGAGAACCGGATGGTCGAGGCGCTCTTTGTCAGTGCAGGAATCGGTGCGGTTATTGCAGAAAATGCGAGCATCGCCGGTGCATCGGGTGGATGCCAGGCGGAGATTGGTTCAGCAAGTGCGATGGCAGCAGGGGGGCTGGCATATCTGCAGGGCGGCGATGCGGAGTGTATCGCGAATGCAGCGGCATTTGCCCTCAAAAATATGTTGGGACTAACCTGTGATCCGGTCTGTGGTCTAGTTGAAGTTCCGTGTATCAAGCGGAATTCCGCCGGCGCCGTCAATGCGGCGGTCAGCGCGCAGATGGCAATGGCGGGAATCAAGAGCGCGATCCCGGCAGACGAGGTCGTCGATTCCATGCGCCGGATCGGCAATGCGCTTCCGGCTGCTTTACGCGAGACGAGTGAAGGCGGTCTGGCCGTGACCGAGAGCGCCAGAAAGATAGCAGAACGGATGGGAAAGAAGGAACACATTGCGTAGAAAACCCAGGAAGGTAATGAAAATCAATAGAACCAGACAGCACGCCATTGCAGAACCTGTCAGAACTGTTCCAGCTGCTGATTAGAAAATAAAATTGTAGAAGAAAGAACAGCAACATAGAAATAGCTCTGTTTAAATGATGCCAGAATATTCTTAAAAATCACAAAAAAACATATAAAATAGCAAATTTAGAAAAATGCTTGACTTTCCGGGAATGCTCTGGTATCATAACATACGTCCTTGAGACAAGGACAAAAACAAAACACGAAACGAAAGAAATGATTTGAAGATTCTTGACGAACTCAGAAAAATTTCGAAAAAACGTGGATTTGTAAAAAAATAAAAAAGTGTTGACAAAAGCAAAAACTTTTGATAGACTATAAAAGTTGCTGCTGAGGCAACAACAAAGAACCTTGAAAACTGAACAGTATGTAAAACCCTGAAAATTCTAAG
>NZ_CAKVZK010000025.1:0-43546 GCF_934835585.1 Clostridium sp. AF02-29
ATTCACCCCAATCTCTAATATATCTTCAAATGCAATAATGGTCGGCAGCTCTTTGTCGGTATTATTTATAAAACCTGTGTAAATTCGCAGTTCTTTGCTTATCGCATACACGGAGCTGGAGATTTTCGCTGAGGAAAATCCTCCGAAGCGTGTAAACCGTCCAGAGGCCTGTGGTCTACGCCATCTTGCGTTCTGCGTTGATAGCGTGGAGCAGACGGTGAATGAAATGGCGGAGGTAGGCATTGAATGCGAGCCAATCCGCGTGGATGATTACACCGGCAAGAAGATGACTTTCTTCCACGACCCGGATGGACTGCCGCTGGAGCTGCATGAGTAAAATGAAGAAAACCAGAAAGCCCGGTGGTGGCCGGAAGAAGCTGAAGCCGGAGTATGATGCCGGGAAGAATCTGAAAGAGCAGATGGATGCTGCTGTGGCACTTTATGGGGAGGAATGCTCCCTCCAATCCATCGCAGATGCGCTGAACCTTAACCCTATCAAAGTAAGAAAGCTCCTCATCACGGCAGGTGTGTATGAATCAGAAGTGGCGGAGAAGGTGCAAGCTACCTTTGAAGAATACCGTGAAACACAAGACTACAAAACCTCCATACTCTCAACTGCAAACACCCTGAAACTTTCCAAAGTCTCTGTTACTTCGTATCTGCCATATCAGAAAGGCGTGTACTTCCCAAGTACAGAAAAGGAGAAGATCAGTGTTGGGGCAGAGCGGCAGCGGAGATACAGAGCAATGAAGCGATGGAGGGCTAATCCGACAGAAGAAAACTTCTAGGGTGTGGTTCTGACCTATGCTGGAGTGAAATTTAAGATCTACTCCGGGTTGCCATTCTCTTACGAAATTAAAAAGGGCAGGAATGGCGAGTATACAAAAGAACTGTGGATCGACCGCCGAGAGAAGAGTAAAAGTCTGGCGTGGAGTTCTATAGTTTTGGCGCTGAAGAATATTAAAGGGGAGGTAGTAGACCGCCCGAAAGCTCTGGGTGATATCCGGGGAATGACCTACATATACGGAATGTTTTATCGGTTCGGACTGATTGATGTGCCGGACAAGGTAAAGGAGAAGATGGGCCGTCTAAAAGACCGCAACTCAAAGTAATAAAACGTATTATGTATGGCAGAAATAGTTTTGAATTATTGAAGGCAAAAGTACTGCTTCATGAACAATTTCGCTGTGAAATCAACTAAGTGTGGAAAGAGCCCTTACTGCCTTTTTATCGTTATGTTCTAAAGCAAAAACCAGACAACCGTGCTTATATTACGAACGAAATAAGCACAATCGTCTGGTGGTAAGGCATAGAAATCCCCCAGTCGTACACAACTGGGGGAGAAAGAAGGTGGCCCGGAGGTCATCTTCCCGGCCTCGGACCTCGCAAGGTTACCGAAACCTGATCACTGTTGAAAGTATAGCCGATGTAGTAGTGCTAGTCAAGCAGAAAGAAAACTTAGGCAGTCTTTTTAGAATTGCAATAGTCATAGAGATTCAGAAGATAGTCGGGGCTTTCTCTCCAAATTCCGGTATCATAGTCGAAAAGTGTTTTATATACCTTTGAATTTATGAAGCGTAACAGTGCATCTTCATAGGACATAGTATCACGCAAAGCGAGTTCTTTGACCGTATCGCGCATGAGACTGACAGCACAGCTTTCTTTCTGCGTATCTGTGAAGTTATAGTTTGACATCTCCATAGCGGTCACTCCTTATATATTCAAGATGATTAACGGCGTCCTGCGTGCGAAAACAGAAGTGGTCTTTTAGGCGATTGGGAAGAAGTTTTTCAATAGCTATTTTGTCTGCTTTCGGTGTGCCGGGGATACCAAAGTCAACGCCACCGATATACTGCTGTAAGGTGTGGGCTGTTTGGTCATCTGCAATTTTTCCACCGATGATGTCGATGGTGCCGTATTTTTTCAAAAGTTGTGGGAACAAATCCTTTTTTCGGTTTTCTGCTACAAAATGAAGCCATTCAACAGAGGCTCCTTGGAAACAGTAAGCTAATATGTTGGGATCGTAGTGGAATTTGTAAACAGATATCTGTCCGTCTTCCGGGTTGAAATCTTTTGGAAGGATGCCATTGAAGCTACCAAGGAAAAGCTGGCAACTCTGAAGACTGCCTCACAGCAGGCCAATGAGCAGCTTGCCAATGGTGAGATCACCCAGCAGCAGTATGCTGCTCTTCAGCGTGAGATCGTGGAGACCGAACAGAATCTGCGATCCTTACAGGATCAGGCGGCTACTACCAATGCGACTCTTGCCAAAATCGATGAAGCCGGAGAAAAGCTCCAGAACATCGGGTCTTATGTGGAGAATGTCGGTAAGAAGTTCCTGCCGGTGATTGCCGCTGTAACGGGTCTTGGTACGGCAGCAGTAAAAACCGCAGCCGATTTCGATTCCGAGATGAGTAAGGTATCTGCCATTTCCGGTGCGACCGGGGATGACTTTGACCAGCTCCGTGCGAAAGCCCGTGAGATGGGTGCAAAGACCAAGTTCTCTGCATCCGAGGTGGCTTCGGCGATGGAATACATGGCCATGGCCGGATGGAAGACTTCTGACATGCTGAACGGCATCGAGGGTATCATGAACCTCGCGGCGGCATCCGGTGAAGACCTCGCCACGACTTCGGATATCGTCACGGATGCCCTTACCGCTTTCGGTTTGTCTGCGGCGGATTCCGGGCATTTTGCAGATATTCTTGCAGCTGCTTCTTCCAATGCGAACACCAATGTCAGCATGATGGGCGAGACGTTCAAGTACTGTGCACCTATCGCCGGTGCACTGGGGTTCTCGGCAGAGGATACCGCAGAAGCCATCGGTCTCATGGCAAACAGTGGTATCAAGGCTTCTCAGGCCGGTACTTCGTTGCGATCCATCATGAACAACCTTGCCGGTGAAGTGACCTTTGTCGGTGAGAATATTGGCGAGGTCACAATTGCTACCAGTAATGCGGATGGCAGTATGAGAAGCCTGAACGATATCCTCGCAGACTGTCGTGTGGCTTTCTCCGGTTTGACCGAATCGGAAAAAGCATTCAATGCAGAGGCACTGGTCGGCAAGAATGCCATGTCCGGCTTCCTTGCCCTGATGAATTCCAGCGAAACAAAACTATTGATAACACGATATATCGTATGAAGCTAGTACAACGTAAAACGCAAACAGTATGAGGGGAAAGTGAATGATGAAAGGAAGGCTTTAAGGCGGTTCACGAGTATCTGGTGAATGGCGGAAAGTCCTGCATGGCAGGTTTTGTTTTGAAGAATACCTTGTCTGATAATGGCGGTGTGACGCGTGGTGTCTGCAAGATGGACGGGCAGAGCAATCTGACGGAAGTGGTGGAGACGAAAAATATTGTGAAGACGGAAAATGGAGCGGAAACGGATGGCGTTTCTATTGATACGGATTCACTGGTTTCCATGAATATGTGGGGGCTGACGCCGGATTTCCAGGATGTGCTGGAAGCTGGTTTTAAGGAGTTTTTTGAGAAGGAAGTGCCGCAGAATCCTATCTGATTCCTATCTTTATTGGTGAACTGCTGAAGCAGGGGAGAATCTCTGTGAAGGTGCTGAAAACGAATGATATCTGGTATGGCATGACTTATAAGGAGGATGTTGGCGCGGTAAGGGAAAGTTTTAGGAAGATGTTGGAGGATGGGGTGTATAAGGCGGAGCTGTTTGAGAACTTGTGATATACTGGAGAGCTGCCGCATTTTGGTGCGGCAGCCTTGCTTATTTAGGGGAAAAGGGAAATTATGGATTGCTCTGGAATTTAAGCAATTCCTGTGGAATTCGGTTTAAAGTAGCTGCCAAAAAAGACCCCATACCGATTGCCACAGTGGAGACAGATATATTGACTGCGGTCTCACCGAAGAGAAAACCTAACAGAAGGTAAAAGCCAAACGCAACAACACCTTGAAGCAAGCATTCACGGGCGGTATAATATATATCAGAATAAAGAGCATTATTATTATCGGAAGGCTTCTTTATAAGACTGGGCAGTCGGTTTATCAGCCAATAGGTCAGCATATAGGAGAGTATTCCCCGGTAAATCGTGTTTGTAGCAATTGCTTTTTGGGCAAAAAACATGATAGTAATGTAGAGAGTTATCCCGCAGATGGCCTTGATGAATAGGAGAATGCAGTCATTACACCAGCGGCGGGTTTTCTCCGTAAGAGATGGATCAGGAGCCGGAGCTAAAAAGTCCAAAGGCTGGGCGATAAATTCCTGGGAGAAGCTGATAAACAGTTCTAAGAATATCGAGAGAGCCAGACTGATTACGATGGAAATGACCAGATAACAGCTTCGGGGGTAGCTTCGGTGTGCGAAAAGTACCGTTAAGGTATGGGCGAGCAGAGGATTGTCATACTGACTGGCAACGGAGGCATCGGAAAGGTCAGTGAGAGCTGCTAAATCTCTGTCACGCTGAGCTTCACGTTCGGTCTGATATTCATGGAGTTTCTGCTGAAAGTCCTTCTCGAACTCCTGTTCTCTCTCCGCGTATTCACTGGCTGTCAGTGAAGCGGAATCCTGCAGAAAAGCTAACTTCTGTTTAGCGAGACTGGAAGTTAAATTGGAAGAGGTGAAACTATTCAGGTTTTCGAACGCAGTTTCTTTACTTGCCTGATAGGGAGCGATACGCTGGGATTTTTCCATAGCTAAACTCTGTTGTTTCTGCGAAATGTCTTCCTCACAGGACTGGGTGATTTCTGCTATTTGGGCATTGACAGAATCCGAGCTGTAGGAAGCCAAATCGAGAGCATTAATGGAAAAAATGATCGAGCAGGCAAGGGAAATTAATGTGGGGATCAGTACCAATACCCCGACTTTCCGTGTAAAGTGTTTTGAGAAAGAGGGTGATGCCTCATGAAGTTTGCCGTTCAGATAGTGTGAAAATATTTTTGTGTATTCGAGAGGGATCACAAATAAAAGGGCAAGCAGAGATGGGGAAATAAAAATCTGCTGCACGGAGGTGAACAGGCTGATAAATACGCTGTACTCGATAGTTGCAGATGTAACAGCTGCGAGCAGTCCGCTACAAATGAAGAGAATTGTTAAGATGGGGATAAATACATGATTGATCATAGTTTTGATGAGCTCCATATTGCGTAACCTCCTTGGTAAAAAATGTTTTTGCTAAGACTAGAATACTATATGAAAGGTAGTTCGACAATGTGTGAATGATGTGTTCATGAAAAATTGTTGTTACTATTGGAAATGAGTTATATAATTATAAGAAAATGGAGGGGTAACATGAAAAGTAATCAAAATTACCAGAATATCAGTAATGAACTGGATGATATTTTTAGAAGAAATTTAAGAATGTTATTGTCGGCTTGCGGATGGACACAGATGAGCTTTAGCGAAGATATGCCTAGAAAAACGATATCACTGGGAAGGTCGAGCGTGAATAAAATTTTAAATGGAAAACAACGTGTTTCTGCAGCATTTTTACTAGGCTGCTGTGATTATTTTAAAATTCCTGTGCATGAAATGGTTTCACTGGAATTTAATCCTGAAAAATATATAAATGCTGAAAATGTAAAATATACGAATTACGTAGATATAAATAAATTAAATGAACGGCACGAAGAAGTATTGGTGAAGGAAAAACAGGAGGAGCCAAATCCAGAGCTTATGTTAGCACATGGAAAAAATTTGATAACAAATCCTGAGCACGCTCTGTTTCAGGGCTATCTACAGGAGTATTATTGTTATTATTGTCCGACTAATTCGAAGGAAAATAAGGATAAAAATAAAATATTAAAGGGGATCTTAAAACTGCAGAAAGCAGGAAAGTGGTGCCAAGCAACTTTAACAATAAATACAGGGAAAGTAAATAAGGAGGGGGAGATTAATTACAAAACATATATGGGATATGCAGCAATTACCGCGTATGGAACAGCATTGAGCTGTAATATGTATAGTGATGAGCTTGATGAATTTTGCTTTTTGATGTTTCGGCTTTTTAAAATTAATTTTGGTGCCCAGGATTTCCGGATTGCAGAGGTGTTGTCCACTTCTTCTGCATCAGAGACGCGACGTCCCACAACCCACCGGATGCTTCTGAGCAGGGAAGAACTGCGGAATGAGGATTTACAAGCAATATTGCCTGCGCTGGAATTAAACTATTCGACAATTGCGGTAGTGAAAGAAAACATGAAATTGCTTTGTGAGCGCTCGGAAGTTTATAGGGAAATAGTAAATAAAATTATGAGTGAGTTTCAAGAAAATGAAATTTATTTTCTGACAGAATCAGATGTAAGAAATATTGCTAAGAAATGTTTAAAATCATCTGCGGAAGTGAATGAGTTTATCATGCAGTTGAGAAAAATGGCGTATTCGTATAGATACAATAAGATTGGAAATAAGGCAGATGAGATGCCGCGGGATATATTACTGGCTAGAGGGTATTATAAGACGGAGGATAAGGGAAAATCTGGGATGGTATAATTTTATAGGGGCTACTGCATTCTGGTGTGGTAGCCCTGTTTGCTTATATTGCCCTAAAAAGTCAGTATGCAACTTTTGAGACTGCTTATAAGCAGATGAAAATTCTATAATTGTGCAAGTTACGGTTAAACGGTGCAGCCATTCTATTTCGAACGGTGCGGGGCACCGCTATGTTGGCACGCAGTGCCACTGGTGAGGTTAATACAGTTATTTATCTGTATCCCGCATGCTGATTCCATTCATTTTTAAACGATAACAGTGCCGTTTGTCAGTGAACCGGGTAAGGCATGCATCTGCATAGGTATGTTCCTTTCTTAGGACAACTACAAAAAACTGAATATTCTTGTGCGATGAGAGCCACCATTCCGGAGAATGAGAGCCATATATTCCGGTATCTCTACACAGTACTACTTTATATGCCGGACTACAAAAATGAGCCCGCAGGTATAGAAAAGCTGTTACCGTGGGGCGACTTTATAAAGGAACGCTGCAGTGGATTGATTGATGTTGAAAATCAAACACCTGAACACCATGAACCACTGCCTGTTTAAGGCGAAGGATACCAAGGGGGCAGTGGGCAATACGGTGGATTATTCATCGCTTACCGTTGCTTAACTTACTGACATTGGTTCACGGATAGACACTTTTGGAACCGAAAGTGCCGTAAGAAAACGTGGTGGCAGCAGGAATTCACCATATTTAAATGCGAAGCCACGGCAAATTCCGTTACTGGGCACGTATGCGTGAACAGTAACAGTACTCAATTTTGGGGATTGCCTATAAGCAGGAGAAAACGGTATAATTGAGGAAGGCAGTTGGGTATAAGGGGTACAAGTGGTGGAGATGAAAAATATTGTGAAGACGGAAAGAGGGGCTGTTGCATGCTTGTGAGTTAGTGATTTATGGGTATCATGATAAAACAAAAACAATAATTGGAGAACCTCATTGGAATTTTGGAAAATATTGTTAGATGATATAAAAGAACCGGTTTCGTACCTTCCCATGGGAGTCGGAGCGGCGATTATGATGCTTTTGTTATTGCGGCTGGTTGCCGGGGAGAAGGCATGGAAGCGACCGCAGGTGTATTATTATTTTTTATTGGGTGTATATGAAACGGTTGTGTGGATTCAGGCGTTTTTTTCGCGGGAGTCGGGTTCCAGAACGGGGATTGACTGGCAGCTGTTTGAGACATGGGGCAGAACCTGGCAGTCCAGGGCATATATGGTTGAGAATGTGATTATGTTTCTTCCGCTTGGAGTTTTGCTGCCGTTGGCAGAAAGGCGGTGTGCCAAATGGTGGAAGATGCTTTTGATCAGTATGCTGTTGTCGATGATGATCGAGGGGATGCAGCTTGTGACAGAAAGAGGATATTGCCAGCTGGACGATGTAGTTATGAATACATTGGGCGGTTGTCTGGGATATGGGGTGATGCGGATAATCGATGCGGTGCATCGCCGTTTGCATCATTCATAGAGGGCTGCGGTATTTGTTTCAAGGTTATGGCAAATCCATATCATAGGGGAAGGCAATACGAGAACAACGGCAGTGTTCTTCATTAAATATTTAAGGACACTTGGGTTTTCTGCAACTAATGATATTTTTACGGAAAATGCGTGGTATTTCCGAAATGCACTTGTTCGTGCAAACTATACGAACCTGCAAAAAGGCATGAGGTGTTTGGAAGAAGTGCAGTTATGGAGCTTCTTGAGCTGAAAGGTTCAGGTGCTTCAAAACTTCTTTCCAATTTGGTAAAGGCAGACATTATTGAACCAGTATCCGGTCATGGAAAAGGAAAATATAAATTCAAGAAGTAGTTTAGATATTGTAGAATTTCCGCTCATCGAGTGGAAATTTTGCTTAATATGATAGAGATATTTTCCAGAAATCCGGATTTCATTATATTGGAAGATGATACAGTTCTCACACCGCTTCTGATAGATGATGAAATATCTAGTTTGTCGGCAATCCTTTTAAATGAAGCGTATTATGAGTTGCTAAAAACCGGACAAAAGATGGTTGATGGCATTCCGGTATTAAGTCCGACTTGCCTGATACCATTTAAGGCGAAAGCGTGGCTGGATTTAAAAGAACGCAAGTTAAATGGAGATCAGGTTGACAGCAAAAATATAAAGAAACATAAAAACGATGTGTTCCGATTAGCACTGTTAATCACAGCCAATGGGCTACACACTCAGCGCAAGAAGTATTGAGAATTTGCTGGCAGTCGGCTATAATGAGATCGAGAACATATGCGTGCAGAGGGGCGATGAATAGTCATCGACTGTGTGCATAAATATGATTAATTTTGGGGGTTTTATGGGGGCTGAAAGCAAAACGAGGATGACAGAGGGAAGTATCTCTAAGAAGATTATTTTATTTGCCATACCATTGTTTCTGGGGAATCTGTTTCAGCAGCTGTATAATACAGCGGATTCTCTGATTGTAGGTAATTATCTTGGCAGCAATGCGCTGGCAGCAGTCAGTTCGTCAGGAAACCTGATTTTCCTGATGGTAGGTTTTATTAACGGTATTGCCATGGGAGCAGGTGTGGTAATTGCCAGGTATTATGGGGCGAAAAACAAGGATTATCTCCAGCGAGCGATTCATACAACCACAGCCTTCGGTCTGGTGGCCGGAATCACACTGACGGCTGCGGGAATGTATCTGGCACCGAAGATTCTGGTACTGATGGGAACACCGGCAGATGTACTTCCAGAATCGATTGTATATTTTCAAACCTATTTTGCAGGTTCTCTGGGTGTAGTCATGTACAATATTTTCGTTGGAATCCTGCAGTCGGTGGGGGACGGCCGCCATCCGCTGCTCTATCTGATTATTTCCTCCTGTGTGAATGTGGTGCTGGATATCTTCTTTATCGCAGGACTTGGCATGGGAGTGGGCTCTGCAGCCCTGGCAACGGCTATATCCCAGTTTGTCAGCGCGATTCTCTGTATGGTGCATCTGATGCGGGTGAAGGAAGATTACCGGCTGGAGCTTAGGGAGATTCGTTTTGACAGACATATGCTGAGGCAGATTATTCAGAATGGTGTACCTTCCGGTTTCCAGAACTCAGTCATTGCCATAGCCAACGTGTTTGTACAGTCCAACATCAATGCATTCGGTAAAATGGCCATGGCAGGCTGCGGAGCTTATTCTAAGGTAGAGGGTTTTGCCTTCCTGCCGGTGACCTGCTTTACTATGGCGATAACTACCTTTGTGGGACAGAATCTTGGGGCAAAGCAGTATGACAGAGCAAAGAAAGGTGCGAAGTTCGGTATCCTCTGCTCCATCTCCATTGCAGAACTGATTGGTATCACCATATATACGGCAGCACCGGTGCTGATTGCAGCATTCAACCGTGATCCGGATGTGATACATTATGGGGTGATGCAGGCCAGAACCATTGCGTTGTTTTATTGTTTATTGGCATTTACTCACTGTATCGCGGCTGTACTCCGGGGTTCCGGCAATGCTGCCGTGCCCATGATCGTTCTGCTCTGTGTATGGTGTCTGTTCCGTGTCAGCTACATCACACTGGCAGTGCGTCTGATTCCGGATATCCGGGTCATATTCTGGGCATACCCACTGACCTGGAGCATCAGCTCCGTGATTTTCCTGTTTTTGTTTTTAAGGGGAAATTGGGTGCATGGATTTGAGAAGAGGCCGAAGAAGGGATAGGTTTTTATTATATCATATGTGAAATGGTTGTTTTGAGTGGTGGACAGCTGCTTACCGGAAATGATGCAGCTGTCAAAAAAATTTCTCGCAGAATCAAGTACAAAAGGATTTCGAGACCACATGAAAGTGACAGGGAGGTAACCAGATTAATGAATTATGCAGAATGTTTAGAACTGGCAAGAGGAAAAATGGGAAATTACTGCAAGGCCTGTCCGGAATGCAACGGAAGAGCCTGCAAGAATCAGATGCCGGGTCCGGGAGCCAAAGGAATCGGAGATACGGCGATTCGGAATTATGACAAATGGAAGGAAATCCGTGTCCAGATGGATACACTGGTGGAGAAACGTCCCATCGATACCTCTCTTTCGTTGTTTGGAAAGAATTTTCAGTATCCGTTTTTTGCAGGTCCGGTGGGAGCCGTGAATATGCATTACGGCGATTCACTGAATGATGTTTCTTACAATGATATATTAGTTTCTTCCTGTGCAGAGTTTGGAATTGCTGCTTTTACAGGAGACGGAATGGACAGCAATGTGATGGTGGCTGCCACGGAAGCTATCAAAAAGGCAGGGGGACTGGGAATTCCAACAGTGAAGCCATGGAATGTGGAAATGGTTCGTGAAAAGATGGCGCTTGTCAAGGATGCAGGTGCTTTCGCGGCTGCCATGGATATCGATGCGGCAGGTCTTCCATTTTTGAAAAATTTCAATCCGCCGGCCGGAAGTAAATCAGTGGAGGAACTTCGTGAGATCGTGAAGGCAGCAGGAGTACCTTTTATTGTAAAAGGAATTATGACGGTAAAAGGTGCTTTGAAGGCTAAAGAGGCCGGTGCAGCAGCTATCGTGGTATCTAACCATGGAGGAAGAGTCCTGGATCAGTGCCCGGCAACTGCAGAAGTTCTGGAGGAAATAGCAAAGGCAGTGGACGGTTCCATGAAAATCTTCGTGGATGGCGGAATCCGTTCCGGCACCGATGTGTTTAAAGCATTGGCACTGGGGGCAGATGCGGTTATCATAGCCAGACCTTTCGTCACAGCTGTCTATGGCGGAGGCCGAGAAGGGGTCGAAGCTTATATCCAGAAGATTGGAAGTGAGCTTGCAGATACCATGGCTATGTGCGGCGTATCTTCCCTTGCTGAAATTACCCGCGACTGTGTGAGAGTGTAAAAAAGTAAACTATCAAATATAGCAAAAATTAGTAGAAAGGGTGAGTGGTATGCGTTTTAAGCGAGTGTTTGTAATTGTACTTGATTCCCTGGGAATCGGTCCCATGGCAGATTCTGCGAGATTTGACGATGCCGGTGCGGATACGCTGGGGCACATCTCAGAAACAGTGGAACATCTGGATATTCCGAATCTGCAGAGATTGGGACTTGCCAATCTCAAGGCCCTTAAGCAGGTAAAGCCGGCAGAACATCCGGAAGGATATTTTATGGCGATGAATGAGGCAAGCAATGGTAAGGATACCATGACCGGTCATTGGGAGATGATGGGAATCCGGACGGATAAGCCATTTATCACATTTACAGAACATGGATTTCCCAAGGAACTGATTGACGAACTGGAAAAGCGCTGCGGCAGAAAGATAATCGGCAATAAGGCAGCCAGCGGAACGGAGATTCTGGAGGAGCTGGGTGAACAGGAAGTGAATGAAGGAAAGCTGATTGTCTATACATCAGCGGATTCTG
Source organism: Clostridium sp. AF02-29 (assembly GCF_934835585.1). Classification (NCBI taxonomy): domain Bacteria; kingdom Bacillati; phylum Bacillota; class Clostridia; order Eubacteriales; family Clostridiaceae; genus Clostridium; species Clostridium sp. AF02-29. The sequence continues at coordinate 11,822 of NZ_CAKVZK010000025.1, forward strand.
TGCTTCAGATCTGTGGCAATGAGGAGACCATGGGACTGGAAACTCTGTATCATTACTGTGAGATCGCCAGAGAACTGACCATGCGGGATGAGTGGAGAGTTGGCCGTGTTATCGCAAGACCCTATGTGGGCAAAAAGCGCGGCGAATTTAAACGGACAAGTAACCGCCATGATTATGCTTTGAAACCCACCGGACCGACGGCGCTGAATGCCCTGAAGGATGCCGGATATGATGTGATTTCCGTTGGAAAGATTAACGATATCTTTGTGGGAGAAGGGATAACAGAAAGCAATCATTCCGACAGCAGTGTACATGGCATGCAGCAGACCATCGATATCGCAAAGCGGGATTTCAAGGGACTTTGCTTTACCAATCTGGTAGATTTTGATGCGTTATGGGGACATCGCAGAAATCCGGTGGGATACGGGGAAGAGATCGAAAAATTTGATAAAAAGCTGGGAGAGCTTCTGCCGCTGCTCCGTGAGGACGATCTGCTGATTCTGACGGCGGATCATGGAAATGATCCAACCTACAAGGGAACGGATCATACGAGAGAGCAGGTCCCATTTATTGCGTATTCACCGTCGGATACGGAAAGTGGGAAGCTTGATACCAGTGACACCTTTGCCGTTATCGGCGCGACCATTGCGGATAATTTCGGTGTCAGAATGCCGGAGGGGACCATCGGAACTTCTATTCTGGATCAGATAAAATAAATGACATTGGACTTGAAGTTAAAAACAGAAAGGCGGCGATTATATGGTTGATTATACAGAAGGAACGGGAAAACAGTACCACACAGGAATCGGCCCGGAGGATATCGGCGGATATGTCATCATGCCGGGGGACCCCAAGCGATGCAAGAAGATAGCAGAACATTTTGAGAATCCGGTGTTAGTTGCGGATAATCGTGAATATACCACATATACGGGAACCATCGATGGGGTAAAAGTCAGTGTGACGTCAACCGGCATCGGTGGTCCGTCAGCGGCTATCGCTATCGAGGAGTTATCCAAGTGCGGAGCCCATACTTTTCTGCGTGTGGGCACTTGTGGCGGTATGCAGGAGGATGTACTGGGCGGAGATATCGTAGTTGCAAGCGGAGCTATCCGCATGGAAGGAACCAGCAGAGAGTACGCTCCCATTGAGTACCCGGCTGTTCCCCATGTGGATGTTATGAATGCCATGATCCGTGCAGCGAAGAATCTGAAGTTCCGCTGTCATGCGGGCGTTGTACAGTCGAAGGATTCCTTCTTTGGTCAGCATGAGCCGGAGGTGATGCCGGTCAGCTACGAGCTTGAAAATAAGTGGCAGGCGTGGCTTCGGATGGGATGCCTGGCATCGGAAATGGAGTCAGCAGCACTGTTTATCGCAGGCAGCTTCCTTCGGGTGCGTGTAGGTGCCTGCTTCCTGGTTCTGGCTAATCAGGAGCGGGCGAAAAAAGGCCTGTCCAATGAACAGGCCCATGATACAGAGGCAGCAATCCGGACAGCGGTGGAAGCCATCCGTATCTTGATTCAGGAGGATGCGAAGAATGAATAATGAGAGGATAGAAACACTCATCGAGGAAGCATTCGCAGCACGGAAAATGGCCTATACACCCTATTCTCATTTTCAGGTGGGGGCGGCTCTGCTGACTGAAAAAGGCGGGATTTACCGTGGCTGCAATATTGAAAATGCGGCCTATACACCGACAAACTGCGCGGAACGCACTGCCTTTTTTAAGGCAGTCAGTGAGGGTGAACGCAGCTTCACAGCGATTGCAGTTGTGGGAGGCCCGGAAGGAGCTTCGGAATTTGACTGGTGTGCGCCCTGTGGCGTGTGTCGTCAAGTGATGAAGGAATTCTGCCATGAGGATGCGTTTCAGATCATTCTGGCACGTTCGGTGAAGGAATATAAGGTCTATACACTGGCGGAGCTTCTACCGATGGGATTCGGACCGGATAATTTGCAGTAGGAATGCCGATTGCCTCATAAAGCTGGTATGCAGGTGTCAAAGACCCGCGCACTGTAATCTTACAGTTTCATTAATATAACTTAATATATTGGAACACCTTTTGACATTGCAAAAAAAACAGGGTACACTGTATGACAGGCGGGGATGGATTCACCATTTCCGCCTGTATTCAGAAGAAAAAGCGGACGCAGGTCCGATGAAAAATAGAAAAAGTGTGGGGAGTTTGGACGGATGGCTCAGAAAGAGTGGAAACGGGAAGAAATGAAACAGAATCAGGGAAGAACAGAGCAGAACCAGAGAAAAAAGGTTCAGAAAAAGACAGGGTATAGGGCAGTGCTGGCGGCTTCGATGTTTTTGATTGCTGCTTCGGCAGCCCTGTCAGCGTGCAAAAAATCACCGGCGGCTGAGACAACAGCGCAGACACAGGCGGCAGAGGAAACGGAGGGCGCGGTCAGCACGGCGCTCGGAGCGGCGGATCGGGTGCTGGAGGAGAATGGCATGCTGTACCTCAAATACCGCACGGAGATCCGTTCCCTTTCGAAGGAGACAGGCGAGATGAAGACGCTCTGCCAGTTTGACACAGGAGATGAAAACAGCACCTTCTGGGTCTACGGAGGCGGGCTGTATTTTGACCGGATACAGGCGGAGAGTGGCAGCACACAGGGCACGGAGCTTTATGGGCTGTACCGGCTGGATTTGGAGAGCGGTGTGGAAGAGCATTTAGCGGATCTGACGGATCAGCCGTCGGTGCTCTATGCGTCAAAGAACCGCCTGTATGTCAAGGGTTACAATATGAATGTCATTTATACGCTCGATGAGAATGGCAAAACAGCGGGAGAGCTGTCACCGTCAGACACGATCTACGGGGAGATTCCGGCAGGCTGCAGCGAGCTGTTTAATGGGATTCTTCCATATTATACGGAACAGTTTGGGTATATGCCAGTGCAGAATGAAACCTGCCTGGTGATTGCGGATGCGGACGGCAGCCATCCGAGGGAGATTTCGGATATTACGAATACATCGTCGGTGCTGTTTGCGAAGGACGCATTCTTTGCCCTGCTTCGGGATGGCAATGGAAATACGCAGTGTTACCGCTATGAGGTCTCCGACCCGGAGAAACGGACGCTTTTATATGAGACGGCGGAAAATATCAGCTTGGTGCAGTATCAGGACGGATATTTGTATCTGATGGAAAATCAGGCATCCCAGACCAGCACGGGAGAGTTTTTGTTTAAGCGGATTGCGGCGGATGCGGAGGCAGATGCAGCGGCAAATGCCGCCGAGGCGCAGAATGCGCTTTTTACGGTCGAGGAAGAGCCGGGCATGACGAATGATTTTTCTATGTATGGTAATTTTTATGTGACGGGAAATCAGGCATACTGCCAGCAGTTTAAGGATTACGGCGTTTATCTGGGCGAAAAAACGCTGGATGATGCGGCAGGCGGGGAAGTGACGTTGTTAGATCCGGTTCTGTTCCAGTCTCCGATCCGGGAGCTGGGGCATGTCGAGGCGCAGTCGGAGACGTTAAAGAGTGCGGATGGAAGCCGGGAGCTGGGAAGTGTGTACGCAGAACGGCTGGTATTTGACGGAGAGGGCGATGCGGTCGAGGTGATGAACCAGACGATGCAGGAGCTGCAGGCGTCGATTCTGTCGGCGGCGCGGACGGATTCCATAAATCTTGATACGGAGATGAGCATCGATACAGCGGAAACGGACGGATCGGAGGAAGAGGTACTTCCGCAGGAGGCGGATGCAGCGCAGCCGATCTATTCGATGGCGCTTACGATCGACGGAGATGACGCGATTACGTATCTGGATGATCATTATGTCTGCGTCCGTGCGGATGGATACGAATATACGGGCGGCGCACACGGAACGCCGTTCCGCCAGTATTTTGTCTTTGACCGGGAAACGGGGGCACGCCTGTCTTTGAGCGATGTGGTCGAGAATCCGGTGGAGGAGCTGCAGGCGAAGGTTGGTGCGGCATTCCGGGAGCTGGCGGAAAAGACAAATTTTGCCTTTGAATCACCGGAGGATCTGGAACATACGGTGGCAGACGGCATCAGCTACGAATCGCCGTTTTATCTGAGCGAGACGGGCGTGGTTTTCTATTATGCGCCGTATGAGATTGCATCGTATGCGGAAGGATTCCCGGAGGTGACAATTCCGTACAGCGAGTTGGAAATGCGGATTGAACTTAGCAAGTAGGAATTTTCTGAACTGCAACAAATGCGGATTGCGCTTAAGTAGAGATCTTGAAGTTGAGAAAAAAATCGCTTATAATACTCCATAGAAAAATAGTGTCGAACGAATCTGAAAGAATGGCACAGGATGAGGAGGAAGCAGCATGAAGACAGTTGTTAAGGAAAATGCGAACGGCGGCAAAGGACAGGTAGTTGTAAAATACATTCTGGATGACAATGAGTTAAATGCAAAATGTAAGATGTTTGCCGAGGTAACGATCGCACCGGGATGTTCCCTGGGCTATCATGAGCACCACGGCGAGAGCGAGACGTATTATATCATCAAGGGACAGGGCGAGTACGATGACAATGGAACGAAACGTCCGGTTACCGTCGGCGATAAGACCTTCACGCCGGATGGCTGTGGTCATGGCATTGCCAATACCGGAGATGAAGATCTGGTCTTTATGGCATTGATCCAGCTGGATTAAGAGTGAAGAACAAAACAGAAAAAGGTAACGGTTCACAGTAACCAAAAAAGGCGCTGGCACGGGAAGTGGTTCGATGTGTCGGCGCTTTTTGCCATATATGTCCGGAAAATGTCTATATGTTTAAGCGGAAAAAATTGGAAATCAAAAAAACAGTGGATCAAAGAAAGAAAAAGGAGGTGTGCCTGCGTGAAACTATTTCATCTTTCTGATCTGCATATCGGGAAAATGTTAAATGGCTATAGCCTGCGCGAGAGCCAGAAGAATGCGTTTTTGCAGATACTTAAATATGCGGAGGAAGAGAAGCCGGATGCGATTCTGATATGCGGGGATATTTATGATAAATCGGTCCCGGCGGGGGAAGCGTATACGCTTTTTGACTGGTTTCTGACCGAGCTATCCGGGCGCTGTCCGGGGACGGAGATCCTGATCATTGCGGGAAATCACGATTCACCGGAGCGGCTGGCGTATGGCGCATCGTTTCTGGCACGCCACCGGATCCATATCGCGGCGCTGCCGCCGGCAGATCGGACGGAGTATTTAAAGCAGGTCACACTTACAGATGAGTGGGGACCGGTTCATTTTTATCTGGTACCGTTTATCCGTCCGGGTCATGTGCGCCATTTGTTTGACACCAATGGTTATACCGATGCATTCCAGAAACTCCTGGCGCGGGAGACGATCCGGAAGCAGGAGCGCAATGTGGTTCTGGCGCACCAGTTTTTTGTCTGGAACGGTCAGAATCCGGAAACCTGCGATTCGGAGACGGCGGTGCTGACCTCCGGAGGATTGGATGCGATCGATGCGTCGGTGCTGGAACCGTTTGAATATGCGGCGTTAGGGCATATCCACGGGGCACAGAAGGTAGGGCAGGAGCGGTTTCGCTATTGTGGGACGCCGTACAAATATTCGATCAGTGAAGAACACCATCAGAAGGGGATCACGGTGGTGGAACTGGGAGAAAAAGGAAGTGAGCCGCAGATCCGCCGTCTGCCGATTCTCTGCCATCCCGATGTAAAGCGCGTGCGGGGGACACTGGAAGAACTCAAGCTGCTTTCAGATACGATGGAAAAGATGCCGGATGGAAGCGGACGCGCGGACGCGTATGTGAGCGTGGTCCTGACGGACGAAAAAGAAATGTACGATTTCCGGGAACGCCTGGAGGAGTTATTTGCGCATATTTTGGAGATCCGGGTGGACAATGAGAGGACGCGGAAACGACTGGAGGAAGAACCGGAGGAAAAAGGGGCGGTGACGCCGTTTCAGGCATTTGCCTCTTTTTATGAGGCGGTGCGCCACTGCCCGATGACAGAGGAACAGGAGACGATTCTGGCGCGCATGGTGGAAGAGGCAGAGGAGGAGGAACGCGTATGAAACCGAAGCTGCTTACAATGTCGGCGTTTGGCTCTTATGGGGGCGTGACGCAGATTGATTTCGAACGGGCGGGGACGGGATTGTTCCTGATCACGGGCGATACGGGGGCAGGCAAAACGACGATCTTTGACGCGATCTCGTTTGCGCTCTACGGGGCGGCGAGCGGCGCCGGGAGAGAGGGCGCGATGCTTCGCAGCCAGTATGCACCGGAGGACGCGGAGACCTGGGTGGAACTGACGTTTGAGGATAAGGGGCAGGATTATACGATCCGCCGCAGTCCGGCATACACGCGCCTCAGCAAGCGGAAAAATAAGGACGGCGCATACACGGCGACGAGTGTGGCGCCGAAAGCGTCTTTGCTTTTGCCGGATGGAAGTGAGATGTCCGGCCGGATCCGTGAGATCGATGAGAAGATCCGGGCGATCGTGGGCGTGGACCGCGATCAGTTTTCGCAGATCACGATGATCGCGCAGGGCGAATACATCCGTCTGCTCCATGCATCCTCCAAAGAAAGAAAAGAGATATTTTCGCGCATTTTCCATACCGGGATCTACGGTAGAATCCAGCAGAAGCTGCGGGAGGCAGATCGGACGCTGTATGGAAGGCTGGAGGATAACAAGACCCGGTGCGAGGAAGTCATCCGGCAGGTGACGGTTCCCAGGACGGAGGAGGCGGTAGCTCCGGAGTGGGAAGAAAGATGGCAGTCTTTGAAAGAGCGGTACCGGACAAATGGAGCGGAACTGCTTGCATTTCTGCATCAGTTGTCGGAGGAAAGCCGGAGGATCGAGGAAGAGACGGGGAGACTGGAAGAGAATGCAATCCAGAAGCTTGCCGCCGGACAGAACCATCTGGAGCTTGTGAAAAAGGAAAAACGGGTACTGGAAGAAAAGAGCCGTTTGGAAGCATTTGGACGGGAGATGGAGGCCAGGTGCCGGGAAGCTGCCGCAGCCTATGAGAGCCGGAAACCGGAGCTGGAGGATCAGATCCGGCGGATGCAGGATGCGCTTCCGCTCTATGCGGAGCAGGAGAAAAAACGGCAGGCATATGAAACTTTGGAACATCAGCGGACGGCTCTGACCCAAAACCTGAAAAAAATGCAGAATCAGTTGGAAACGTGCCGTACACAGGAAGAAATACTTCGAAATCAGGAGCGGAAGGCGGTAGAGGCGCGCGCTGCCCTGGCAGAATGCCGGGGACGGCGGGAGCAGATGGAACGGCGCCAGGCGGTTTTTCAGGAGTTAGGGAAATGCTGTGAAGCGGAGCGGACATGGAGAAAGTCACTGGAAAAACGCCAGGAAAAATTTCAGGCAGCCGCGCGGGCGTACCAGCAGTCAGATCAGTTGTATCAGGACGCGTCCTGCCGCTTTCTGGCGATGCAGGCGGGGCTTCTGGCGGCAGAGCTGCAGGAAGGAAAACCGTGCCCGGTCTGTGGCTCGCTGGAACACCCGGCTCCCTGCCGTCTGGAGACAGAGCCGATCCGGGAGGAACAGGTGGAAGCGCTGCGTGCCGGGCGGGATGATGCCGATCAGAAGCAGAGGACAGCCGCTGAGGCGTGCCAGGAGGCGCAGATCTCGCTGGAACATGAGAGCAGACGACGGATAGAGATCCAGGGAAAGCTGTACGGCCAAAATCAGGACAGCCCGGCAGCCCAGCCGGATGCGGATGCTCTGGAGAAGGAGCTCCGGCAGATGGCACAAGAAATCCGGCGATGCAGGCAGGCGGAAATCACTTATACTGACCGGATTGCCATGGAAGAAACGATCCGGCAGAAACGGGAGGCGAACGGAGTCGGACAGAAGAAGCTGGAAGCTGCGCTGGAGCTTAAAAGAAGTGAGGTGCAGCAGGCGGCGATCGAGAGCCAGACGAGACGTAATGAGCTGGAGGAACTCTCGAAGCGGCTGGAGTGGAAAGACAGCCGGACACTCCGGGTGGAGCTTGAGAAGCGCAGCCGGGAGCTGGAAACACTTGCAGAGGCGGTGACAGCGGTTGATAAGAAAGCACAGGAGTGCCGGGAAAAATGCCGGGAGCTGGAGGGAAGCTTATCTTCGCTCCGGGAACATATGGAAGCAGATTCGGAAACAGATCCGGAAGAAAAAATCCAGCAGGCGATCCGGCATTGGGAAGAGGAAAAAACGCGCTGGTCGCGGCTTCACCGGGAACATATGTCGGTGCGGACGCGCAACGAGGATGCATATGCGGCACTTCGGGTGTATCTGCAGGAACGGGAGCAGCTTGACCGGGAAAAACAGCAGATCAGCGAGCTTTACCAGACGGCGGACGGAAAACTGAGCGGTGCGGCGCGGATCGATTTCCAGACGTATGTACAGCGCCAGTATTTCCGCCAGATGATACAGGCAGCTAACCGCCGCCTGCGCCGGATGACGAAAGGAACCTTTGAACTTCAATGCCGCGGTCTGGCTGATCTGGGAAAACAGGGAGAAGTGGGACTTGACCTGGATGTCTACAGCTTTGTGACTGACCGGGTCCGGGACGTCAAAACGCTGTCCGGTGGAGAATCCTTTCTGGCGGCGCTTGCGATGGCGCTCGGCATGGCGGATGTCATCCAGAATGCGGCAGGCAGCGTGAAGGTGGATGCGATGTTCATTGATGAGGGATTTGGTTCCCTGGATGAGGAATCACGAACGCGGGCGGTTCAGGTGCTGCAGGAGCTGTCCGGAGGAAGACGCCTGATCGGCATCATTTCCCACGTGACGGAGCTGAAAGAGGAGATGGGACACAAGCTGGTGGTAAAAAAAGGAAATGGTGGAAGCCAGGTGCATTGGGAGATAGAAGATTAGTAGGACGGCGCAGAGCCGTTGTGTGACGAAAGAAAAGAGGCTATTTACATATGACAATCGTAATTCCAGGGATGGTGACGATATCGCTCTTATCTCTGTTTTACTGCAGTATGCTGCCGGAGACGGGGCGGAAGGCGAGAATGCAGGCATTTGAGCGGCAATACATCGCCCACCGGGGATTTCATGACAACCGGAGCGAATGTCCGGAAAATTCGCTCCCGGCGTTTGAGCGCGCGATCCAGATGGGATATGGGATCGAGCTGGATGTACAGCTGACAAAAGACGGGGTTCCGGTCGTATTTCACGACTGGGATCTGAAGCGGGCGGCGGGCGTTGACCGGAAGATACGAGACTGTACCTTTGAAGAGCTGCAAAGCTATCGTTTGTTTGGTTCATCCCAGACGATACCAGCCTTTGAGACAGTGCTTGAGCTGGCGGATGGACGCACACCGCTTATCATCGAGCTGAAAACGGAGATTGTCCACCGGGAGCTGTGCGAGAAATGCGCGGTGCTTTTAGACCGTTATCCGGGTGAGTACTGCATCGAATCGTTCAGTCCGCTGGCACTCGGCTGGTTTAAGCGCCATCGTCCAAATGTTTTGCGCGGACAGCTTGCGACCAATCACCGCGGCGAGGGATTGAAAACGCCGGTCATTGTGCGGGAGATGCTTACATACTGTATGCTGAACGGATTTTGCAAACCGGATTTCATTGCGTACAACTGCCAGTTCAGCAACACGCTTCCGGTGGAAATGCTGCGCTATTTCTACAAATGTAAGATGGCGGCGTGGACGATTAAAAACCAGGGCGAATTAAACAGGCACCGGAAACAGTTTGATGTTTTTATTTTTGACAGTTTCGAGCCGGATCAATTCGTAAATTTCAACAAAAAACATCCTAAAAGATAGTGAGAAAGTCCTAAATTATGTTGGAAAAGTTGATTTTCTATGAAAATCTGCTATAATGGCTAAGACAATTTAATAATGAGAGATTATTACGAAATCGAGAGGACAAAGATATGAAAAAGAAACAGCTTCTTTCAGGCGTAATGGCACTTTTGTTATCTGCTTCACTCTGTGCATGCGGAGGCAGCAAGACAGCAGAAGGCACCTCAGAAGCAGCTGGCGAGTCCAGCGAAGCAGAGACCAGTAATACTCTTTCAGAAGGAACACCAGTACCAGGCGGCAGCGTTGTGTATGGCATGACGCAGGACCTGGCTAGTCTTGACCCCCATGTAGATACGGACGCAGGAACTAGAGACGTGGTTTTCAATTTGTACGAAGGGCTTGTAAAGCCTACTTCCGATGGCGGATTTATTCCGGCTGTTGCCAGCGATTACATCATTTCCGATGATGCAAAGACTTACACTTTCACATTGAGAGATGGCATCACATTCCATGACGGCACACCGGTTACCATCGAAGATGTCAAATATTCCATCGATCGTTATGCGGAGATTCAGGGCGAATCCTCCGCTTTTTCTTCGCTTGTAGATAGTGTAGAGGTGCAGGATGACAAGACACTGGTTGTAAACCTGAAAGAAAGTTATTCAGAGTTTCTTCCGATGATGACGATTGCCATCATTCCGCAGTCCAACGAGGACCCGGCAGGCAATCCGATCGGTACCGGCCCATTCAAATATGTTTCCTACACACCGGGACAGAACCTGGAGCTGGAAAAATATGACGGCTACTGGCAGGAGGGCGTTCCGAGCCTGGACAGCGTGGAATTTAAATTTATTGCCGATGTGGACACCGCATTTGTAGAGCTGCAGGCAGGCACCATCGACATTCTGAAATATTTAACCTCCGCACAGGCGGAGACACTGGGCGATGATTACAACATCGTACAGGGAAGCATGAACCTCGTCCATGCGATGTACTTAAACAGCGCTTACGAGCCGCTTTCCAAGACAGAGGTGCGTCAGGCACTCTGCTATGCGGTAGACCGCGATGCGATCAACAACTTTATTTTCGGCGGAAAGAGCCACATCATCGGCTCCCATATGATTCCGGCAATGTCGAAATACTATGAGCCGGAAGCAGAGACCGTATACAGCTACGATCCGGAGAAGGCAAAAGAGCTTCTGGCAGATGCCGGATACGCAGATGGCTTTGATCTGGAAATCACCGTTCCGAGCTCATACAGCCAGCACGTAGACAGCGCGCAGATCATCGCGGATGAGCTGTCCCAGGTCGGCATCAACGTGACCTTAAATCAGGTTGAGTGGAGCACCTGGCTGCAGGATGTATACAAGGGAGGCAACTTCCAGGCGACCGTCATCGGTTTTGACGGAACGCTGGCACCGAGCGACTGGCTCAAGAAATATGTGACAGACGATGCGAAGAACTTCATGCATTACTCCAACACTGAGTACGACGATGTATTTAATACAGCATACACAACCGTTGATGACGATGTAAAAGTAGAAAACTACAAGAAGGCGCAGATGATCCTGGCAGAGGATGCGGCAGCCGTTTACATCGAAGATCCGGCGAACCTCGTAGCAGTCAGCAAGAAGTTTGGCGGCTACACCTTCTACCCGACGGCAGCAGAGGATATGTCCCTGTTATATCAGGTAGAGCAGTAAAATATACAGTTACAATCCAGCAAATTCCTGTTGCTACCACGTTTTCTTACGGCATTTTCGGTTCCAAAAGTGCCTGCCCGTGAACAGTAACCAGGAAATAACAACAGAATAAGAAGCGGTAAACGCAGGAGGGAATTATGAAATTCTTTATAAAAAAACTGATAACTCTCATTATCACATTGTTGGTCATATCCTTCCTGACGTTTACCGCTTTTTCTGTGATTCCGGGCGATGCGGCACTTTCCAGGCTGGGAAAGGACGCGACGGAAGAGCAGTTAGAGCGGGCGCGGGATGAGATGGGATTAAATGATCCACTTCTGGAGCGGTATGGAAGATGGGTGACCGATGCGATGCAGGGGGATTTCGGGGAGTCCTACCGGTATGAGGGAACCTCAGTCCGCTCCCTTCTGGCACAGCGGCTTCCGGTCACGGTGCTTCTGGCAGTCATTTCCCTGCTCATCATCACGGTGATTTCAGTTCCACTCGGAATCCTGAGTGCCCGGTTTGCCGGGAAATGGGTCGATACGCTGACGAACTGCCTGACGCAGATTCTGATGGCGGTGCCGTCATTCTTTCTCGGCATGATCCTGACCTACGTGTTTGGACTGATTCTTCATATGTTCCAGCCGGGTAAATTTATCGAACCGTCGGAAAATTTCGGAAAGTCTGCACAGTACCTTTTATTTCCAGCGCTCGCGGTGGCGCTGCCGAAGATTGCGATGGTGGTGAAATTCCTGCGAAGCTCGATTCTGACCGAGATGAACCGGGAATACGTGCGGACTGCCTACAGCCGCGGCAATACGGAAACGGCGGTATTGTACGGGCATGTGCTGAAAAATGCGATGATTCCGGTTGTGACGTTCTTTGCGATGGTAATCGCGGAGATCCTTGCCGGCAGCATCGTGGCGGAGCAGGTGTTCAGCGTGCCGGGAATCGGAAGACTTCTGATCAGCTCGATCTCCAACCGCGATTATCCGGTTGTGCAGGCGATCGTGCTGTATATCACATCGGTGGTCGTACTTATCAATTTTGCGGTTGATATGATTTATCAGGTTTTGGATCCGAGAGTCCGGACGGCGGAAGAATAGAGGGAAGACGAATGAAACGAAAGAATTATAATCTGATGATAGGGGGCGCGATCACGCTGTTCTTTCTGGCAGTTGCCCTGATCGGACAGTTCTGGACGCCGTATGGGACGACGACGATGGACTCCATGGCAGTCAATCTGGCGCCGTGTGCAGCACACCCGCTGGGAACGGATAACTTCGGGCGCGATATTTTGAGCCGTGTGATGGCGGGAAGCGGCAGCACCTTTTTTGTGGCAGTCTGCACGGTTCTGATCGGGTGTGTGTTTGGCACGATCGTCGGTGCGCTGACCGGCTATTTCGGCGGCTTTTTCGATAACCTGATCATGCGTTTCAATGATATCCTTTTATCGTTTCCGAGCATTCTTCTGGCGCTTATCTTCATCAGCCTGACGAAGCCGGGAAGCTACAACATCATTCTGGCGCTGGGAATCCTTTTTATCCCGAGTTTTGCCCGGATCGTCCGCAGTGAGGTGATCCGGTGCCGGGAACTGGATTTTGTCAAGAGTGCGCGGATCCTTGGCGCAGGGCATATCCGGATTATTTTCGCCCATATTCTGCCGAATGCGGCGGTCAGCCTTTTGACGGCGGCAGCGATCGGATTTAACAATGCGGTGCTGGCGGAGGCGAGTATGAGTTATCTGGGACTGGGAATCCAGCCGCCGGAGCCGAGTCTCGGGAGAATGCTTTACGAAGCGCAGTCGTACCTGTTCAATGCGCCGTGGTACGCGATCGGACCGGGCGTGACGATCATCCTGATTATTCTGGGATTCAGCATGGTGAGCGAGGGGCTGCGCTCGATGCAGCAGTAAGGAGGCGAAAAGATGGAACCATTGGTTGAGATAAAAAATCTGTCGATCCGTTTTCCAGAAGGAAATTCGACCTTTGAGGCAGTCAAGGGCATCAGCTTTTCGATCGGAAAAGGCGAGATCGTCGGAGTAGTCGGCGAGTCAGGGTCAGGAAAATCCATGAGTGCGCTTGCTCTGATGGGGCTGCTTCCGAAGGACGCCGAGATTGCCTCCGGATCGCTCTGTTTTCAGGGAGAAGATCTGGTGACCATGAAACCGGAAAAGCGGAGACAGCTATGCGGCAGCAAAATGGCGATGGTCTTTCAGGAGCCGATGACCTCCTTAAATCCGGTATTGAAAATCGAACGGCAGGTCGGGGAAAGCCTGCGGATCCATACGAAACTCGGAAATGCGGAGATCCATGAACGGGTGGTGCAGGCACTCTCAGAAGTTGGTCTGCCGGACCCGGAGGGGCTGTGCGGTAAATACCCGCATGAACTTTCCGGCGGCATGCGCCAGCGTGTGATGATCGCGCAGGCGATGATCAATTCTCCGAGTCTTCTGATTGCGGATGAGCCGACGACAGCGTTAGACTGTGTCGTTCAGGCACAGATCCTGGAGCTTCTGCGGAATATCCACCGGACCAAGGGAACGTCGATTCTCTTTATTTCCCATGATCTGAATGTTGTGCGTGCGCTCTGCAGCCGTGTGATCGTGGTTTATAAGGGAGAGATCGTGGAAGAAGGGCAGACGGAAGACGTCCTTCTGCATCCGAAGCATGAATATACGCGCCATCTGGTGGCGTCGATTCCGGAGGGAGAAAAAGGGGAAAGCTCCGGCGGGGAGATCCTGCGCCTGACGGATTTGAACGTATTTTACGATGTGCGTGGCGGTCTGTTCCGCAAAAAAGGAAAAAAACACGTAATTCACGATCTGAACCTGTCGGCAAGAGAGGGAGAGATTGTGGGGATCGTGGGCGAGAGCGGCTGCGGCAAATCGACGCTCAGCAAGACGATCCTGGGACTTCACGACAATTATACGGGTGAGGTGAAAGTGCGTGACGGCGTCCGTCCGCAGATGGTATTTCAGGATCCGGCGGGATCGCTCAACCCGGCGCGGACGATCGGATGGATTCTGGAAGAACCGCTGCGCCTGCGCGGCATCAGGGACCGCACAGAGCGCAGGCAGCTTGTGAAGGAAATGCTTGAAAATGTCGGACTGGACGAGTCCTTTGCGGCGCGCCATCCGAGAGAGCTTTCTGGCGGTCAGAAACAGCGCATCAGCATCGGCGTGGCACTTCTCATGGATCCTCGCCTGGTGATCGCGGATGAGCCTGTTTCGGCGCTTGATGTGACGGTCCAGTCCCAGATTTTGAACCTGCTTTTGAAGCTGCACGCCGAAAAGCAGATGACCATCCTCTTTATTTCCCACGATCTGAACGTCGTGCGCGGGCTCTGCAGCCGTGTCATGGTCATTTACAAGGGTGTGATTGTGGAAGAAGGTCTGGCAGAAGAGATCTATGAGCATCCGGCGCATCCGTACACGAAACTTCTGCTGGAAGCGGCGATCGGCGGGGATACAATGGAACTGGATGCGGAGGCAGGAAAGCAGAGTGCGGAGCCGGAGAGAGACAGCCGGATGGAAAAACCTGAGCGGGGACAGAAGAAAGAGAACCTTTTGGAAAATCAGGAAAAAGAGCGGTCCGTCCAGAATGCACCAAAGAAGATAGCGGGCAGTGGGGAGAAGTGTATCTTTTATGAACGATGTCCGAAGAGAAGAGAGGCGTGTGCCCATGTGCCGCTGTCACCGGAGGCAGTACAACTTTCAAAGACACACTGGGCGCGGTGTATTCAGATAGAAGCATAATCTGATAAGCTGAAATAGAGAAAAACGAAATAGCAGCCGAAAAAAGACAGACGGTTCGGCCTATGCCAGGGAAAGCGGCATGGCTCGAATCGTCTGTCAATGTTTTTTCCTGCGGTGGGAAATCAAAGTGCGCGGCTGCTCACTGGAAGAATCCTGCTGCCCCTGCTGTGCCTCACCGGAAAGCTGCAGCGGCTCCCGGCGGTGCCGGAGTGAATGGTAAAAAAGCCAGATCAGATCCACCAGGGCGATCAGAAACGCACATCCGGCTAATAGATGAAATACCTCATGCGTCAGGGCGGGATACGGCAGAGCGGATATGATATAAGGAGAAGTCATATTCCGCAGGGAGCTCGCCGTCCAGGAGAGACTGTCTGCCATCGTCTGGAGAAGCGATTCATAGGTATCCTCGTTCAGGCGGATCAAACGCCCGTTTAATGAAAGTGCTTTGCGTTCGGGCGGCTCTGGATAGCCGGAAGACGGATCGAGCAGATAGAAATGGCAGGTTCCATTTTCCAGAGAGTAATAATAATATCCGGTCTCTTTCTTTCCATCGTAGGCAGCGCACCCTGTATAATATAAGGAAGGAGCGTTCACCGAGACATAGGGCTGAGCCGGGTTATAAAAATTTTCAAACTTGCACTGGCTGTTTATCGGCCGCGGGGAGTGTGAATTTTCCCCGGCATTCTGCCACAGAAGCAGGATGGACGCGATCAGCACCAGTGCCGGAAGCCACATCTGCCGGCGGTAAAAACGGCGGCTTTTGATGGGGGAATGTTTTTGTTTTTCAGTCAATTTTTTCATATGCTCTAGTATAGTCAGTTCTGCGTGGAACGTCAAGAGTTAGTGTATACGACAAAATCCTGCTGCCACCACGTTTTCTTACGGCACTTTCGGTTCCAAAAGTGCCTGCCTGTGAACAATTACTCCATTCCTGGTCATCTGCGCGTGCTTTTTCAATTATTCTTGCAAACAGGGCGAAAAATTGCTATGATGGGAGTGCTGGCATCGGAAGGAGATTGTGCAGTAGGGGAAAGCTTTCGGTGCATGGCAGTCATTTTTGCATCGGCAATATAGAAGGAGAGGCTAAATGGACGCTTACACGAGTTTTGCGGAAGTATATGATATGTTTATGGATAATATTCCCTATGAGGACTGGTGCGGGTACCTGACTTCTCTTTTAAAGGAATATGGGATCAACGATGGCCTGGTGCTGGATCTGGGATGCGGAACCGGCACGCTGACGGAGCTTCTGGCAAAGGAAGGCTATGATATGATCGGCGTGGATGTCTCGGAGGATATGCTGCAGGAAGCAATCGAAAAACGGGCAGAATCCGGGCTGCCAATTTTGTATTTATTGCAGGATATGCGCGAATTTGAATTGTACGGGACGGTCCGGGCGGTCGTGAGTATCTGCGATTCGCTGAATTATATTCTGGATTATGACGATCTGGCGCACGTATTTTCGCTGGTCAACAATTATCTGGATCCGAAGGGAATGTTCATTTTCGACCTGAACACGGAGGCAAAGTTTCAGGCAATGGGAAGTGAGACGATCGCGGAGGTGCGCGACGAGGGGAGCTTCATCTGGGAAAATGAGTATGATGAAGAGGAGAAAATTAACTCCTACGATCTGACACTCTTTATCCGCGAGGAGGATGACTTATACCGCCGCTATCAGGAGACGCATTTTGAGCGCGCGTGGTCGTTGGACGAGATAAAAAAGGCGCTCACAGAGGCGGGCATGGAATTTGTGGCGGCGTATGACGCATTTACGAAGAACGCGCCGCGAAAAGAGAGCGACCGAATCTATGTGGTTGCGAGAGAACATGGAAAAGAGGTATAAATGATGGAAAAGATAAAAGCAGGTGAAATAACGGGACAGACCGGAGATTATATGCTCCGTGCGACGGCGGCGAATGGTCAGATCCGCGCATTTGCGGCGACTTCCCGCGATCTGGTGGAGAAAGCCAGACAGGCGCACAATACCAGCCCGGTGGCGACCGCAGCGCTGGGACGCCTGATGACGGCAGGGGTCATGATGGGATCGATGATGAAAGCGGACAGCGATCTTTTAACCATCCGGGTCGAGGGCGATGGTCCGATCGGCGGTCTGACGGTGACAGCTGATAAGAACGGCAATGTCAAGGGCTACGCGTTCCACCCGGAGGTAATGCTGCCGCCGAATGCGAAGGGCAAGCTGGATGTGGGCGGTGCGCTGGGAGTCGGCGTCTTGAGCGTAATCCAGGATATCGGTTTGAAAGAGCCGTATGTGGGACAGACGATCCTGGTAACGGGTGAGATTGCGGAAGATCTGACTTATTACTATGCGACCTCCGAGCAGACTCCGTCCTCCGTGGCACTGGGCGTTCTGATGAATAAAGAAAATACGGTGCGCCAGGCAGGCGGATTTATCATCCAGCTTCTTCCGGGAGCAGAGGAGGCGACGATCGCGGCACTTGAAAAGACGATCGGTGAGCTGGAGCCGGTGACGACGATGTTAAATAAGGGAATGACCCCGGAGGACATTCTGGAGCTGATTTTAGGACAATTTGGTCTGGAGATTCTGGATAAGATGCCGATTCAGTTTACCTGCAACTGCACCAAGAGCCGTGTAGAAAAGGCGCTGATCAGCATCGGCGGCAGGGAGCTGCAGGAGATGATCGACGAGGGCAAGAGCATCGAAGTCAACTGCCAGTTCTGCAACAAGCACTATGAATTTAGTGTGGATGAGCTGAAAAAATTGTACGAGAAAGCTAAGAAGTAAAAAGAAATGAGATAATAGATATGGCTGCTGTGCGGAAAAAGGATATCTGGATATGTTCCGCATGGCAGGACAGAAAAAAGGTAACTGTTCACACATGTGTGAGCAGTAACGAAAAAAGGGATACTGCCGAAGCGGTATCCCTTTTTATAATCACTTTACTTAGATCAATATAACGTATTCGCAAAATATATATCAAACATATTTGGAAAACAGGTACACTGGAAAGTTGATGATTAAAGCTTGGTTACGTTAGTAGCCTGCGGTCCCTTAGCACCGTTAACAACTTCGAACTCTACCTGAGCGCCTTCCTCAAGAGACTTGAAGCCTTCCATGTTCAGTCCGGAGTAGTGAACGAATACATCGTTGCCCTGCTCGTCGCAGATAAATCCGTAACCTTTCTGGTTGTTGAACCACTTTACAGTACCTCTGTTCATATGATACCTCCAAAAAAATATAAAAAATAGTGATGGCCGCATGGATTTACGACCTGTTCCAAGAATAGCATAGTTTCATATTGATGTCAAACGTTTTCGCATAAAATTTCTGGAAATTCAGACATTTAAAAATAGTTAAATTTTTGTGGAAAATAAGGGCATTTGTTACTGTACACATATGTGTGCCCAGTAACGGGTATTTTCCAGAAAGCCGCGAAAGAAAGTGGGGTTGTCAAACCAGGATACGGGGGGTAAAATAGGAGGAAAGAAAAGGGGAAAGAGGTAGGAAAATGAATTATATTTACAATGCGTATCATCATTTTTTGACGATCACGAAACATAAATGCGAGGTCATGAAAAACTGCTTTGCGGTAGGGCTGTACCGCCAGGGACTTCTGCACGACCTGTCCAAGTATTCCTGGGAGGAATTTGCGACCGGCGTTAAATATTATCAGGGAAACCGCAGCCCAAATGCAGCGGAAAAAGAAGAAAAGGGCTATTCGGCGGCATGGCTGCACCACAAGGGACGCAACAAACATCATTTCGAATACTGGATCGATTTTGCACCGGACAAGTCCTGGGGGCTTGTCGGCAATAAAATGCCCCTTCGCTACCTGATCGAGATGGTAATGGACCGGATTGCCGCGTCGAAGGTTTATAAGGGAAAAGATTACACGGATGCGTGTGCGTGGGAATACTTTGAAAGAGGCAGAGATTTTGTCGTGATGCACCCGAGGACGAAGTACCAGCTGGAATATCTCCTCACGATGCTGAAAGAGCAGGGCGAGGAGAGAACCTTTGCGTTCATCCGGGCGCTGCTTGCACGGGAGAGGGCGAAAGAACAGGCAGTCCGGAGAAAACGGATGGGACACGTGATCCGGGAGATAAGAGAGCGTGGACGGGTGCTGTAATTTATAAGGACAATTCTCTCAGATAATTATGTAAGTACAGCACTGCCGTCTCTGGATCTGTGAAAAGCTGTTCTGAATACGGCACAAACAGCTGCTTACTCTTATAGTCTGCTTTCAGGCATTCATGCCACATCGGAGTGCCATCTGCAAGAAGCGGCTGCGGCACAAACAGCCCGGCTGCGCGGGTGTAGCACGTTTTGGCGGTTGCCTTCTTGCGGGCGGAGCGATCCACGTACTGACCGACGCTTTTGTGGATGGCGCAGTCCTCGTAGATCATATAGTAATAATTCTCATAATCGCTGTAAAATCGTTTCAGTTCCCCGGAATATAATGGAAGGTCGAGCGTCAGGCGGTTTCCTTCCGCTGACAGCTCCAGCTCACCGATAGAAAACTGGAATCCGCTTGTCAGAGAGACGGGGCTTTCATAGTGAAGCAGCAGGTGCTTTTCTGAGTTTCCGTCCGCATATGGGATATCACGGCTTTCTGAACCTTTGAAAGAAAAATCGCCGGTCAGAAAGTCCGGGTAGGCGAGAATCGGCAGAATCTGCGGCATTCCCTTTAAGTCATCCTCGTTATGGAGAATCAGAAGGTGTTTCAGCAGTTCAGAGTGCGTCTGTAAATATTCACCGTAAACCTCGATGAGCTGACCGCCGTTGTACTTATCTTCGCGGGCAATGCCGAGGAACCGCTCGATGCTTTTTTGTTTCAGATTTTCAAGTCCCAGCAATTTCTTTAATGGGCGTATTTTCTTATAAATATCAAAACTTTCAACTGCTTCAAAATTCCAGTCCTTTTTATAAAAAACACAGCGTTTCGTCAGAAATGGAATGTCAAACCCGTCGCCGTTGAAATGGACGAGGATGCGCTTTGTCCGGAGAAGAGCAAAAAAAGCGTCGAGAACCTCTTCCTCCGCATCCCTCGTCTCGGCAAAATACTGGGTCAGAATCCAGGTGTTTCCGTCGTGCCAGACGCAGCCGATCAGATAGACCGAGGCGTAGTCACCGGAAAAGCCGGTTGTCTCGATATCGAAAAAGAGCAGATCGGAGATAGCTCCTAACCGTTTGGGCGGATAAGAAGAAGTAAAGGTCAGCGGATTTTGAATGGTGATCATTTGGCAGTATCCTCCTGTGTCGGTTTATAATGTCCGCCCCAGATCCGCATTGCGTCGGGGATTGGTTTCAGACTGTAACCTATGGCGTTATTATAAATTCATCGGAAGTGAAAAGCAACCGTTTAAAATGATAAAACAATAACACACCCGGTATCGTGAAATATCCGTTCTGGCAGTTGAGTAAAAAGAAAAACAATTTGTAAACCTTCAGTGGTACAAGTTTGGCAATCGTTTGAAATTCCGATATATTAGAAAATGTCGGAAGTGACAGCGGGATATGTGGTTGTACCAATATGGCAATTCGGGAATTTTTGGCGGAAAGACTGGCAGATTATGAGATCCCGCGCAAATTTGCCTTGCTAAAGGAGTTTCCAAAGACTGAAAGCGGAAAGATTCGTAAAAAAGAACTGTGAAAATTGCTTTTTCTTGTCGAAAAAAGAAAATGATTTATTGTGCAAAATGACAAAAGTGACGTTGACAAAATTGGAAAAGAGTGGTATATTTACATACAGCAATCAAACTATTTAATGTAACGGTTGTGAACGTGACCGGAGAGCTGCTTTCTGTGGGGGAAAAGCGGCTCTCTTTTTATATATGTTTGACTTTTTGTATAGTGACAGCTACAATAAATTCGTAACTGTTCAGTACCTTCACAGTCACGCGCAAAAATCCATTTAAAATTGCCTACGGCAATGGGATTTTTGCCTGCTGGTCCATGTTTTCGTACGGTCAGCGCAGTAAATGCGCAGACCTATTGAACAGTTGCTATGTTTTTAAAAATTATTTATAAGGGAGACAAACCATATGATAAGAGATGGCTTTATCCGGGTTGCCGCGTCAACGCCGGAAGTGAAGGTGGCAGATGTAGAGTACAACCGGGAACAGGTTTGTGAACAGATAGAGGAGGGGCGCAAAAAGGGCGCTTCGATGATGGTATTTCCAGAGCTGGTGCTGACGGGATATACGTGCGGTGAGCTGTTTATCCAGAAATCGCTGCTGGCGAAAGCAAAGGAAGAGCTTAGGAAGCTGATCGCCTTTACAGCTGGCGATTCAATGCTTGTATTTGTAGGACTTCCGTGGGAATACAACAATAAATTGTACAATGTGGCAGCGGCGATCCAGGATGGAAAGCTGCTCGGTCTGGTTCCGAAGAGATGGATTCCAAACTATTCTGAATTTTATGAGGGACGTTATTTCAACCCAGGCTGGGAAAAGGCAATCGACGTTTCCTGGGACGGTTATCAGGTGCCAATGGGAATGAAGCTTTTATTTTCCTGTGACAATGTGGAAAATCTCGTCGTGGGGGCGGAGATCTGCGAGGATGTCTGGGTTTTAAATCCACCGAGTATTGCACACGCGTCGGCGGGGGCAACGGTGATCGTCAACTGCTCTGCCAGCGATGAGGTGACAGGCAAGAGCGAGTACCGCAGAAGTCTGATCAGCGGTCAGTCGGCGCGGCTGCTCTGTGCGTATATTTACGCCAATGCGGGCGAGGGAGAGTCTTCCCAGGATCTCGTTTTTGGCGGCCAGAATATTATCGCTGAGAATGGCAATATCCTGTCGGAGTCAGCGCGATTTGAGAATCAGACGATCTACGCAGATATCGATTTGGAACGTCTGGAATGTGAGCGCCGCCGGATGACGACCTATCAGACAGAAGGCCGTGAGGATTACCGGTTTGTAAGCTTTACGCTGGATCGGAAACCGCTTGCGCTGGAGCGCGCGATCGATCCGACCCCGTTTGTCCCACACGATGCGGGCAGCCGGAACCGCCGCTGCGAGGAGATCCTTTCGATCCAGGCGATGGGATTGAAAAAACGTCTCAAACATACTGGATGCCGCCATGCTGTCGTTGGTATTTCAGGCGGTCTGGATTCAACGCTGGCACTTTTAGTAACCGTGCGCGCCTTTGATCTGCTGGGGATTCCGCGTGAAAATATCCTGTCTGTGACGATGCCGTGCTTTGGTACGACTGACCGGACGTACCAGAATGCCTGCCAGCTCACGAAAAAGCTGGGTGCAACCTTGAAAGAAGTCGATATCCGAGAGGCAGTTACGATCCATTTCCGTGACATTGAGCAGGATCCGTCGGTTCATGATGTAACGTATGAAAATTCACAGGCACGCCAGAGAACTCTGGTTCTGATGAACCTTGCCAATAAGATCGGCGGTCTTGTCATCGGTACCGGCGATATGTCGGAGCTGGCGCTTGGCTGGGCGACCTACAACGGTGATCATATGTCGATGTACGGTGTCAACTGCTCGGTTCCGAAGATGCTGGTGCGCCATCTGGTGCGCTATTATGCAGATACCTGTGGCGAGAAAGAGCTTTCTGATATTCTGCTGGATGTACTGGATACGCCGGTCAGCCCGGAGCTTCTGCCGCCGGAGGAGGATGGAAAGATCGCACAGAAAACGGAGGATTTGGTTGGTCCTTATGAGCTGCATGATTTCTATCTCTACTATATATTAAGATTCGGCTATCGTCCGGGCAAGATTTACCGCCTGGCGCGTCAGGCATTTGACGGTGCTTATGATAAGGAAACGATCCTTAAATGGCTGAAGGTGTTCTACCGCCGTTTCTTCAACCAGCAGTTTAAGCGTTCCTGCCTGCCGGATGGTCCGAAGGTAGGTTCTGCTGCAGTATCGCCGCGCGGCGACCTGCGTATGCCGAGCGATGCGTGCAGCCGCCTGTGGCTGGAGGAGCTGGAAACACTGGATGAGGATTGCGTTTACGGAGTGCCGGAGACGAAAGCGGCAGGAGGCAGCCTGTGATCGCGAGCACGGGCAACGCCCGTGTCAGAGCGGTGACGGCGCTTGCAAAGAAAGCAAAAGCAAGACGGGAACAGGGCGTCTTTTTGGTGGAAGGTCCGAAGATGTTCGGGGAACTGCCGGTGGAGAGACGCCGCGAAGTCTATGTGTCGGAAAATTTTCTGCGCCAGCAGGGGGAAAGAGCAGAAAAACTGCTGGCTGGCTGCCGGTATGAGACGGTGACGGATGAGGTCATGCGCCATATGTCGGACACCCAGACACCGCAGGGTATCCTGGCGGTAGCGGAACAGTTTTCTTATCAGATCTCAGATGTGCTGAAAAATAGTCCGGACGGAAAGGCACCGGAGCTTGTGATTCTGGAGACGCTGCAGGATCCGGGTAATCTGGGAACAATCCTGCGCGCCGGAGAGGGGGCGGGTGTGACAGGCATCATTCTTGACCGTGGTTCAGCTGATATTTACAGCCCGAAGGTCATCCGTTCCACGATGGGCTCGATCTACCGGGTGCCGTTTATCTACACGGACGACCTGCATCAGACGATCGGGGAAGTAAAAAAGCAGGGAATCCGCCTCTATGCGGCGCATTTAAAGGGGAAACATAACTACGAAGAAGAAAATTATACAGGTCCGTCCGGCTTTCTGATCGGAAATGAGGCAAATGGTCTGACCGAGGAGACGGCGGCGCTTGCTGACGCGTGGGTGAGGATTCCGATGGCTGGAAAGGTTGAATCCCTCAATGCAGCGGTGGCGGCTTCGGTGCTGCTGTTTGAGACGGCACGGCAGAGACGGCAGTAAATTGCATTTTTTGAAACAATGTTTTAAGCCGGATAGTTTGTGCAAATAGAGAGTTGTGAAGAAATAAATTGAACTGCAGATCGATATGTTCCATTAAGAAGTTTGTAATAAAACCGTAAGTTCAAAAACAGAGCTGATTGGTTGATAAATGTCAGAAAATATCGTATACTAGTTTTAAGATATCAGGGTCAAAAGACCTATATGGAAGGAGGGGATGACATGGCAGTATGGTGTGTCTGGCTGGCGGTGTTTGTAGTGTGTATCGGGCTGGAAGCAGCGTCGATGGCGCTGACTTCGATCTGGTTTGCTGGAGGCGCTCTGATTGCGTGTGTCCTGTCGATCGCGGGAGTGAATCTTTACATCCAGATGGCGGTGTTTGTCGTTGTTTCATTCCTTCTTTTGTATTCAACAAGACCATTGGCACTCCGGTATATCAATCAGAAGACGGTGCGGACCAATGTGGACGCGCTGGTGGGTAAAAAAGCGCGGGTAACCGCAGAGATTGATAACGACGAGGCGAGAGGGACGGCGATGGTGTCCGGCCAGGAATGGACGGCACGCTCGGCGGATGGAAGCCGGATTCCGAGGGATACGATGGTACAGATTCAGGCGGTCAGCGGCGTCAAGCTGATTGTCAGCAAATGTAAGGAGGAGTAGGAAATATGGGAGCAGTTATCAGTTTTCTTGTCATTGCGATTGTGGTACTTCTGATTTTGTCATCCTGTATCCGGATCGTGCCGCAGGCACAGGCATTAGTCGTAGAGCGTCTGGGTGCTTATCTGGAGACATGGTCGGTTGGCGTGCATTTCAAGGTGCCGTTCATTGACCGCGTGGCAAAAAGAGTCATTTTAAAAGAGCAGGTTGTAGATTTTGCACCGCAGCCGGTTATCACGAAAGATAACGTTACGATGAAGATTGATACGGTTGTATTTTTCCAGATCACGGATCCGAAGCTGTTTGCTTATGGTGTTGAGAACCCGATCATGGCGATCGAGAACCTGACGGCGACCACCCTTCGAAACATCATCGGTGATCTCGAACTTGACCAGACCTTAACCTCCCGTGAGACGATCAACACGAAGATGCGCGCTGCACTCGATGTGGCGACAGACCCGTGGGGAATCAAGGTAAACCGTGTTGAGTTGAAAAATATCATTCCTCCGGCAGCCATTCAGGATGCGATGGAGAAACAGATGAAGGCAGAGCGTGAGCGCCGTGAGTCCATTCTCCGTGCCGAAGGCGAGAAGAAATCGACGATCCTGGTAGCCGAAGGTAAGAAAGAGTCCGCGATTCTGGAAGCAGAAGCAGAGAAAGAAGCGGCGATCCTGCGTGCAGAAGCACAGAAGGAAAAGATGATCCGCGAGGCAGAAGGTGAGGCGGAAGCGATCCTCAAAGTTCAGAAAGCGGAAGCAGACGGACTTCGCTTCATCAAGGAAGCAGGCGCGGACAATGCAGTGCTGCAGCTCAAGAGCCTGGAGGCATTTGCCAAAGCAGCGGACGGCAAGGCGACGAAGATCATCATCCCGTCCGAGATCCAGGGCATTGCCGGTCTGGTAAAGGGTCTGACGGAAGTTGGCACGGATGTTCAAAAGGCAGAGTAGCCGGGAGTGAGCGGCTCTAAGTTGTAAAAAAAGGTATAAGAAAAGGCTGATGGTTATGTAAAGCAGGAACCGCAGCCTTTTTCGATTTCTTTTTTGACAAGCCTGCGGACATTCGGTATAATATCCCATAGTGATATGTATACCCATATATGTTGATGAAAGGGTATATGCAAGAAGCTATGTGCTATATGAAGAATGAGGCTGTTGTTTGTGAATATAAGTAAGGAGTGGATGCGTTGAACCTGCAGGAAAAAAGAAAGAAAAGCGCGAATATCGCGTTTGCCCTGGATATGCTTCATATCGTAGTGGGTATATTGATCGTGATATTTGCGGTTCTTGCGTTTCTGAACCCGGATGAAAACCGGATTTTGTTTCCGGTAATCTTTCTTCTGGCGGCGGTACTGAATTTTGCCAATGGCTATGACCGCTATCGCCGGGGAAGGGGAAGAAAGCATCTGCGGACCGGCGGAATGATCCTGATGGCAGTGGGAGCAGGATTGTTCCTTTTATGTATTGTCAGTACACTTACAATATGGTGGGGGTAATAAAAGTGAAAACAGAAGTTTTGCGAATGTTAAAAGAAACGGATGATTACCTGTCCGGACAGGAGATCTGTGAGCGTTTAAATGTATCACGGACGGCAGTCTGGAAAGTTATCAAACAGTTGGAGGCAGAAGGATATGAGATAGAGGCGGTCCGGAACCGCGGTTACCGGCTGCGTTTCCTGGGCGATGTTCTCAGCCAGGCAGAGCTGGAGAGCAGCATCGACAGCGAGTGGGCTGGAAAAAATATTTTATATTTTGACGAGACGGATTCAACCAATACCGAGATCAAGAAAGCGGCGGAGAAAGATGCCCCGCACGGTACGCTGGCAGTCGCGGATTATCAGTCGATGGGAAAGGGACGCCGCGGAAGAAGCTGGGCGGCGCCGCATGGCGTCGGCATCTGGATGAGCCTGCTTCTGCGCCCGGAGCTTCCTCCGACCTGCGCGTCGATGCTGACGCTGGTGGCGGCTCTGGCAGTTGCCGACGGGATTCGGGAGGTTTGTGATCTGGAGGCAAAGATCAAGTGGCCGAACGATATCGTCGTCAATGGAAAGAAGGTCTGTGGTATCCTGACCGAGATGAGCACGGAATTAGAGTGTATTAATTATATCGTGACTGGTATTGGTATCAACGTGGCAAATCACGAGTTCCCAGAGGAGATTCGGGATGTGGCAACGTCTCTGTATCTGGAGACAGGAAAAGAAGTGCGCCGCAGCCAGCTTATCGCCGCGATCATGCGTGCGTATGAGGGATATTATGATAAATTCATGGAAAACCAGAACATGAAATCCCTGATGGACGTTTATAACAGCCGTCTGGCAAACTGCGGTACACAGGTGCGCGTCCTGTCTCCGGGCAATGAGTATACGGGCATGGCGCTCGGAATTGACGAGATGGGCGAACTGCTGGTCCGCACAGAAGACGGAAAGGTGTGCAAGGTGATCTCAGGAGAGGTATCTGTCCGGGGCATTTACGGATATGTATAAAGATTTTTATGCGTCGTTGAAGCCTTTAGAGGGGGAAATACCTTATGCGGAAGAAGAGAGGCTGGCGGCATCCGGCGCTCCATTGCTCTCCTGGTACCGGAAAAACCGGCGGCTCCTTCCGTGGCGGGAGAATCCGGAACCGTATTCGGTCTGGATTTCGGAGATCATGCTGCAGCAGACACGGGTAGAGGCGGTCAAACCGTACTTTGCCCGTTTTATGGAAGCACTCCCGGACATTACCTCGCTCGCGCAGGTGGACGAAGAGCGGCTTTTGAAGCTGTGGGAGGGACTTGGGTATTATTCCAGAGCCCGGAACCTAAAAAAGGCAGCGGTCTGCCTGATGGAAGACTACGGCGGTCAGATGCCGGCGTCGCGGGATGAGATATTGAAACTTCCGGGCATCGGAAGTTATACAGCCGGGGCAGTTGCGTCGATCGCGTATGATCTGCCGGCTCCGGCGCTGGATGGAAATGTGGTGCGTGTTCTGACACGCCTGTTTGCTGACCCACAGGACAGCACGAAGCCGGCGCTTCGAAAGAAATATGAGCGGCGCCTGGAGGCGGAACTTGTGCGCCGGACGGAGGAAAGAGATTCCTATTTGTCAGCCGGTGATGATGCCGGTGAGGTTTCCACGGCATTACGGTCAGAAGAGCTATTTCATCCAGGTGAATATAATCAGGCATGGATTGAGCTGGGTGCGCTTGTCTGCATCCCGGGCGGACGTCCGCTCTGTGAGAAGTGCCCGCTGGAATCCCTTTGTCTGGCGCATCGGCGGGGAGAGGAGGAGCAATATCCGGTCAAGCCGCCGAAAAAGCCGCGCCGGATCGAGGAAAAAACGGTCTGCCTGATTGAGTGGGAGGATACGGTGGCGATCCGCAAGCGCAGCAGCAAGGGATTGCTGGCGTCCCTCTACGAATATGTCAATCTGGACGGAAAAAAGAGTGCGGCGGAGGCAGCGAAAGAACTGGGGATCGCGGAGGCGGATATCAGGGAAACCGAGGATCTGCCGGATGCAGTCCACATTTTTTCCCATGTTGAATGGCATATGTGCGGACGCAGAATCCGCCTGAAACGGGCATCCGGCTATCAGGATAAAACAGTTTTGATGGTGCGCCGGGCGGAGCTGCAGGATCGCTATCCGATCCCCAATGCATTTCGCGTGTATACAAATATATTAATATGAAATACTGTTAGTGTGGGGGAGCAGGAAAAATGGCGATTATGAAAAAAATGCTTTTTATCATCAATCCGAGATCTGGCAAAGAACAGATTCGAAGTCGTCTTCTTGAAATTTTAGATAGTTTTGTAAAGGCGGGCTATGGACCGTCTGTTTATATTACGCAGGGCCCGAAGGATGCGGAGTATCAGGCGGCGCGTGCGAAAACGAAGGAACTGGTCGTGTGTAGCGGCGGGGACGGTACGCTCAACGAGGTGGTATCGGGGCTGATGACGATCACCCCGGAAAAGCGTCCGGAGTTAGGGTATATCCCGTCGGGTTCCACGAATGATTTCGCATCCAGTCTGGGACTTCCGAAAAATATGCGGAAAGCGGCGCAGACAGCTGCGCTGGGAAAACCATTTCTGGTGGATGTCGGTGTATTCGGCAAAAACCGGTATTTCGTCTATGTGGCGGCGTTCGGAGCATTTACGGAGGTATCCTATTCGACCCCGCAGGAGACGAAAAATATTTTGGGGCATCAGGCATATATGCTGGAAGCCATCAAACGCCTGACAGGGCTTAAATCCTACCGGATGCGCCTTACATGGGAACATCTGGGGGAGCAGAGAGAATTGGAAGAGGAATTTATTCTGGGAATGGTGACCAATACGACCTCGATCGGAGGTTTTAAAGGACTGGTTGGTATGGACGTGGCGCTGGATGACGGGGAGTTTGAGGTGCTTCTGGTCCGGAAACCGCGCACGCCGCTTGACATTGCAAGTATTGCTGCTTATCTGATTCAGAGAGAGGGCGAAAATGAATGTGTATTCAAGTTCCGCACCTCGAAACTGACGGTACAGTCGGAGGAGCTGGTGGACTGGTCGCTGGACGGTGAGTTTGGCGGAAGCCAGACAGAGGTCGTGATTGAAAATAAACCAAGAGAGATTGCGATCAGGGTGCCTGAAGTTACGGTTCGCGGGTAGGCACTTTTGGAACCGAAAGTGCCGTGAGAAAACGTGGTGGCAGCAGGAATTTGCCGTATTTAAATGCGAAGCCACGGCAAATTGCGTTACTGGGCACGTATGCGTGAACAGTAACTGCCTAAATAGAAATAGATCGAAAAATTTCGAAAATTGTTGAAAAATAGAATTTAATCGTATATAATGTACTTTCGGGATATTGCAGGGAAAGGTGCAGGGAAATAAAAGCACACAAACAATCGAGGGACAATATCACGTTAGATATAAAGAAACTTCTAAGCGAAATAAATCGAAAGGACGTTAATTCGTGGAGAAAGAAAATTTTTTAGGTAAGTTAAGGAAACTGGTAGAGTTAGCAAAGTCCAAGCAGAACGCGCTGGACGTGACAGAGATCAATAACTTTTTTATGGGCGATAATCTGCAGACAGAGCAGATGGAGCAGATTTACAATTATCTGGAGCAGAATAATATTGATGTCATTCCGGAGGTGATCGATGATTCGATCCTCAAGGAAAATGATTCGATGCTCGATGATGATGTGGATGATGAATTCCTCAAGAACGAGGAAGAGGATATCGATCT
The DNA here is from genome assembly GCF_934835585.1 of Clostridium sp. AF02-29. Lineage (NCBI taxonomy): Bacteria > Bacillati > Bacillota > Clostridia > Eubacteriales > Clostridiaceae > Clostridium > Clostridium sp. AF02-29. The sequence goes on from NZ_CAKVZK010000025.1 coordinate 41,590, forward strand.
GGATGCGATCGATCTGTTAGAGGGAATCGGCACGGAAGATCCGGTCCGCATGTACCTGAAAGAGATCGGTACCGTTCCGCTTCTGAGCGCGGAGGAGGAGATCCGCCTTGCAAAGCGCAAAGCAGAGGGTGATGTGAATGCAAAAGAGCGCCTGATTGAGGCAAACCTGCGCCTGGTTGTCAGCATTGCAAAGCGCTATACAGGGCGCGGCATGAGCTTCCTGGATCTGGTTCAGGAAGGCAATCTGGGTCTTATTAAGGGCGTTGAGAAGTTTGATTATACAAAGGGTTATAAGTTAAGTACATATGCGACCTGGTGGATTCGTCAGTCTGTTACAAGGGCTCTGGCGGATCAGGCGAGAACTATCCGTGTCCCGGTGCATATGGTAGAGACGATCAACAAGATGTCCAAGATGCAGCGTAAGCTGACGCTGGAACTGGGCTATGAGCCGTCGGTGGCAGAGCTTTCCGAGGCGCTTGGCATGTCCGAGGATAAGGTCATGGAGATCATGCAGATCGCACGTGAGCCAGCTTCCCTGGAAACCCCGATCGGTGAGGAAGACGATTCCAATCTGGGTGATTTCGTAGCGGACGGCAACGTGGTAACGCCGGAAGGGAATGTAGAATCTGTTATGCTGCGTGAGCATATCGATGCATTGCTTGGAGACCTGAAGGAGAGAGAGCGTCAGGTTATTATTCTCCGGTTTGGTCTGGAGGACGGACATCCGAGAACCCTGGAAGAGGTCGGAAAAGCATTCAACGTAACGAGAGAGCGTATCCGCCAGATCGAGGCAAAAGCACTTCGTAAATTAAGAAATCCGGTCCGGAGCAAGCGGATTCGCGATTTCCTGTAAGAGTTGTATCATTTTGATAAAAAGGGAAATTTGTTTGGAATTTCCTGAAAGGTTTAATAAAAAGATAAAGCAGTTTGTACCCGTCCGTGGGTACAGGCTGCTTTTTCAAGTTTTGGAGAATATGAATTATTGTGCATATCTTCATATGACGTCTAAGGATGGAAATGATGTTTGTCAGGAAAGAAGCGTTTCGGATAGAAGTATCGCGTGCTGGAAGGAAAATGAACGGACAGATGGGAACTTATAGAAAGAGGAGAGAAAAATGTCGGAACCAATGAAAAATCCGCCAGCCAGAAAGACACAGACGGCGAAACGGAATTATCAGAAAGAAATGGAAAAAGTGCTGGATGCAGCAGTCCGGGACGGCAGAGTTCCGACTTTATTTCTCCACAGCTGTTGTGCGCCGTGCAGCAGCTACGTGCTGGAATATCTGTCGCAGTATTTTTCGATTACGGTGTTCTACTACAATCCGAATATTTCACCGAAAGAGGAATATGAGGCGCGCACGGAGGAGGTACAGCGGCTGATCCGGGAGCTTCCAGCGGTGCATCCGATCCGGTTTGTAGAAGGAAAATACGACCCGGAATGCTACTATGAGGCAGTCCGGGGGCATGAGAAGGATCCGGAGGGCGGCGAGCGCTGCGGTATTTGTTTTGAGATGCGCCTCCGGGAAGCGGCGAAGCTGGCAGCCGAGGGCGGCTATGACTGGTTCACGACGACCCTCACGATCAGTCCGCTCAAAAATGCCGGGCGCCTCAATACGATCGGGCAGGCGATGGGAGAAGAGTATCATGTGGCATTTCTGCCGTCGGATTTCAAGAAAAAAGAGGGATATAAGCGCTCGATCGAGCTGTCGGCGCAGTATCATCTATACCGGCAGAATTACTGCGGATGCGTGTTCTCGAAGCGGGAGCGTGAAGAGCAGATGCAGAAGGAGAGGCAGGAAACATCGTGATTTGAGGGGCGATATGTTTGGTCGAAGATGAGTTTGTATGGATGATTGCCTGTAGCTGCGAAAGTATGAAACGGCTGTGAGGGGAAAAAAGTGGTACTGTTCACAGGTAGGCACTTTTGGAACCGAAAGTGCCGTAAGAAAACGTGGTG
>NZ_CAKVZK010000026.1:0-43466 GCF_934835585.1 Clostridium sp. AF02-29
TTTCGTACGGTCAGCGCAGTAAATGCGCAGACCTACTGAACTGTTACACATTTTCTAAATTAAAGTCTTATGCCTGCTTTTTCTTCGCCGCCTCAACCAACTTCTCCATCTCCCGCATTACCTCTTCAAAATCCAACTCAGAAGTATCCAGTAAAATGGCGTCCTCCGCCTGCTTGAGAGGCGACAATTCCCGGTGCATATCGCGGTAATCGCGCTCGATGATATCCTGCTCGATCGCCTCCAGGGAACAGCTTTCCCCGCGTTCGGTCAGCTCTTTATAACGGCGTCCAGCTCTCACACGGCTGCTCGCGGTCAGATATACTTTCAGGGTCGCATCCGGCAGAACCGCCGTTCCGATATCCCGGCCATCCATCACGACATCCCGGCGTCCGGCTAATTCACGCTGCAGCTCCACCAGTTTTTTGCGGACCGGCGCATAGACAGAGGTATTCGAAGCCATATTTCCAACCGCCTCCGTCCGAAGCTCGCTGCTGACATTCTCCCCATTTAAATAAACCTGCTGGATCCCATTTTCATATTCCAGTGAAATGGAAACCGTCTCACAGGCGCGTCCGATCGCCGCCTCATCATGGCTGTCGATGCCCTGGCGCAAAAAATACAATGCCATCGCCCGGTACATCGCCCCTGTATCAACATAAATATATCCATAATCTTCCGCCAGCTTCTTTGCCACTGTGCTCTTTCCAGCCCCAGCTGGTCCATCAATCGCTATATTAATCGGCATTTCGTTTCCCCTTTTTCATATCGTTATAATTCATGATTTTCCGCTGCGCTCCGTCCCGCCAGCATGCCGGTCGACCACGCAATTTGTAAGTTGTAGCCGCCCGTGACTGCATCGAGATCCAGCACTTCCCCTGCAAAATAAAGCCCTGGAAGCTTCTTCGACTCCATCGTGGATGGATTCACTTCTTTTACCGTCACACCGCCCTGGGTAATGATCGCCTCATTGAAACCTCGCAGCCCGGTCAGCGTCAATGTAAAATGCTTTGTCACCTCCGCCAGACGTCTCCGCTCTTCCTTCGTCACGGCGTTGACCTGCTTGTCCGGCTCAATGCCGCTGCGGCGAATTATGACTGGTATCAGTTTTGATGGGTACAGATGGTTCAGCGCATTTTTAAACTGTTTATTCTTCTCCGCCTCAAAATCGCGCAGAATCCGCGCATCGAGCTGTTCCATGGAAAGCGCCGGTTTCAGATCGATCATCAGAGTCAGCGGACCCTTTTTCAGTTTTTTCGCCGCATAACTGCTGGCACTCAAGAGTACCGGACCCGAAACACCGTAATGGGTAAACAGCATCTCACCAAATTCACGGTAAACCTCTTTCTTTCCATTTAAAACAGCAGCTTCCACGTTCCGCAGGGAGAGTCCCTGCAGCTCCTTCACATCTTCCTTCGTCTCAAACGGAACAAGCGCCGGCGAAAGTTCCGTCACCTTGTGCCCTGCTGCCTCCGCAAACCGGTAACCATCGCCGGTTGAGCCGGTCGTCGGGTAGGACAAACCGCCCGTCGCCACGATCACTGCATCCGCAGCTATGTAGGAGTCCTTTTTCCCACGCTCATTACCGCCCTGCGCCAGAATCACACCTTTTAATACACCATCCTCCAGCCACAGTTCCCGGACTCCCTGATTCAATTCTACTTTCACGCGCAGTTCCCGCAGCCGTCTTGCAAATGCCGATGTCACATCCGACGCCCGGTCAGACACCGGAAAGACACGGTTGCCGCGCTCCACCTTAACATGACAGCCGTTCGCCTCCAGAAAATCCTTCATATCCTGGTTACTAAAACCGTAAAATGCACTGTATAAAAAGCGGCTGTTTGTCACAACACTGTCAAACAGGCCTTCCATATCACAGTCATTCGTCACATTGCAGCGCCCTTTTCCCGTGATATAGATCTTTTTTCCCAGTTTCTCATTCTTTTCATAGATCGTTGCCGCGCAGCCATTTTCCGCCGCCGCAATCGCAGCCGCCATGCCGGCTGCCCCGCCGCCGATCACGATTATTTTTTTCATATTGCTATCCTTTTCGTTTTTATATCGCCTGGTGCTATCAATCCTGTACCAGGTGGATCGCAAATCCGCCGACTTCTTCTTTAAAATAGGCGAAAATACAGCGACCCTGCTCATCAAAGCGCTTCGTCTCTTCCCGAAGCGTCATACCGCGGTTCACAAAGTATCGGATCGCCGCCTCGCAATCATTTACGCCAAAGCCAATATGGCCGTAGGTTCCGTGGCTCTCCACTTTCATATTTTCCGTCAGGTCACCGCTGAACACCGCTTTCTCCGTCTCGCGCGGCATCAGCCCCATCAGGCGCGCCAGTGTCTCAGCAACCTCCCAGGCCTCGTCTTCCGATTTTGTATTGATTCCCACGTGTTTTACGTGCATATGAAATAATTCCATCGGGGTTGGATCCCCCGCATGCTCTGCCATAAATGCTAGTGTGCGCTCTTTTGCTGTCTGCTCCATTTTGTCCGCTTCCTTTCTATCGCTACATTTAACGCAAAGTTTACACAAATGTTTGTATTTTTCAAAATTGCCGTCTTTTTCTTTAAATATTGATTTTACTGTATCTTACGAAGAATTGCAACCGCGCTTCTGCATATTTCCACACATGATTACCAAATCGGCCGTCCGCTTCTTTCTATCACTTACGCAGCTTTTTTACCTCACGGATCTTCTCCTCCATCGCCTCCACAACCGTTTCCAGCACCTTGACGCGCGCGAAATATTTGGAATTTCCTTCTATGATCGTCCACGGGGCATAGGTGGTAGAGGTCCGCACCAGCATCTCATTGACTGCCTGCTCGTATGCGTCCCATTTTTCACGGTTGCGCCAATCTTCGTCCGTGATTTTCCACTGTTTTGCCGGAGCCTCCATGCGCTCCTTAAAGCGGCGTTCCTGCTCATCTTTATCAATATGAATCCAGAATTTCACGATCACCGCGCCAAAATTCGCCATGTGCTCTTCCATCTCATTGATTTCCTGATATGCCCGTTTCCAGTCCGCCTCACTGCAGAAACCCTCGATCCGCTCCACCATCACGCGTCCGTACCAGGTGCGGTCGAAAATCGCAATATGCCCCGCTTTCGGCATCTCCCGCCAGAAACGCCACAGATAATGGTGTACCTTCTCCACATCATTCGGTGCCGCCGTCGGATTGACCTTGTAGCCGCGTGGATCCAGGTGGCTTGTCAGGCGCCGGATCGCACCGCCTTTTCCCGCCGCATCCCAGCCTTCAAAGCCGATCACCACCGGAATCCGCAGCCGGTACAGCTCGCCGTGCAGCACCTCCAGCTTTTTCTGCAGCTTATCCAGACGTTCCTTATATTCCTCGCGTGTCAGCGTTTTCGTCAGATCCACGCCGGAAAGCACGCCATTTTTAAACCGCTCATCTGGAAGTTTGACCGGCGGATGCACCGCCCCTTCCTCGCGTTCCATTCGGCGACGGTTCAGCTCATACTCCAGCCGGTCTGTGACGGTGGATAAAATCTTGACTGCCGCATAATTTTTATCAGTCGCTTCCACGATCGTCCACGGCGCGTACCCGGTATCCGTCCGCTGCAGCATTTCCTCATTCATCTCCAGAAATGTATCGTAATCTTTGTTGCGCTTCCAGTCCGCCTCCGTCACACGCCACGCAGTCTCTTTGCTTTCTTCCAGCCGTTTAAAGCGCTTTTTCTGCTCGTCCCTGGAAATATACAGAAACAATTTGATCAGAATCATGCCGGAATCTGCCAGCTGCTTTTCAAATGAAAGGATATCCCGGAACGCCCCGTTTAACTCCTGCCGCTTCGTCTCTTTGTCAAACCGGTCAACGGTAACCTTATCGTACCAACTCTTGTCAAAGATCATCATTCGGCCATCTTCCGGTGTCTTCGTCCAATACCGCCAGAGAAATGGACGCATCCGTTCCTCTTCCCCCGTCTCCCGGCTCGCATAAACATCAAAGCCGCGCGGATCCAGCGGCTGGATCAGGCGGTTGATCTGCGTTCCCTTACCGCCTGCCCCGAAGCCGTCAAATACGATGACAACCGGGATCTTTTCCGCCTTACAGGCGCGCTGCAATTCTCCCAGCTTCACATCCATCTCTTCCCGAAGCTTCTTGTAGTTTTCCTTATCCACTGATTTATTCAAATCTACTTTTTCCAGCATCTTTCCACCTCCACATCAAGCAGTAAAATGACCTTTCACCAATCCCATGGCATCACAATGCTTCGTCTTTACCTTTCCCCGTCATCATCTCATGCTCTTTTTTGATCTCTTCATATAATTGTACCGAATCCCACTTCATATTATACGGTGTCAGGACTGCTTTATAATCAATCCGTCCGACTCCCTTTTTTCGGAGTGCATAGATAAATGCATCGATCTGGGCGGAAGAAAAGCCTGCCATAATCGCCATCTCATCCGAGAAATCCATTTTCCTGGAAGAATCATTCTCCGGCACTTCTCGCTGCAGCCTCCCGTCTGCCTGTTTCTGCGCGGTCCCTTCTTTTTGCGTTTCCTCCCCGGCCTCTATTGCCTGTCCGGCTTCCCTGAGGACATCCTCATCCAGTCCTTTCACGCCAGCCAGCACGCCCACCGGCAGCCCGTACTCCTCCTTTTTCACTGCCCTTAAACGGAATCCCAGCGGCATAAGCGCCTGCTGCACTTTCATTTTTCTTTTGGAATCAGTAAAATTATACAATAATACAGTTGGTTTCATCGTAATTTATCGATTCTCCTCTCTGTTTCTTATTCCCGCCTCATCAATTCTCCGGCTTCTCAATATGATTCTCTATTATATCCTTTTTCTCCCCTTCTGTGCAAGAAAAACAAAAAACAGCGGCATCAGCCACTTGCTTTCGCTCGTCCGCTGTCTGCCGCTGTCTGATTTTTGTTTCATTTATGTATGTTTCCGCATTTCAGATCCTCTTCCGGTCTGCAGTCAGATATCTCCTTAGTGAAGAACACCATTTGCATCCGCTACCATACCGTTCGGAGCTACCATGTTCGTCCAGAGTGCTCCGCTATTCAGGTCAAACAGATACCATGCGCCATCGATGAATTGATAGCCTGTCTTTCTTGCACCACGGGTACCGTCGGATACCGGATTCAGATAATACTTGTACGGTCCAATCTGCTGCCAGCCGGTCAGCATCTTGCCTCTCGTACCATCGGATACCGGGTTTAAATAGAACCAGTTATTATCAGTATAGATCCAGTCTGTATCCATGAAGCCGTTTGCATTCAGATGATACCACTCATTATCAACATATACCCAGTTGTTCTTAACCGGTACACCATTGATGTAGTAAGACCAGCCGTAAATGCTGTTTACCCACTGACCATTCGCATTTGCCGGAGTGGAACCACCAGAAGAATTATCGGTCGGAGGTGTACCTGTATACACATCTGAAGAATTCATATAATATTCATCGGACTCATCACTCCACTCACCCTTGTCGCTTCCATCAACCGCGCGTACCTTAAAGGTATAATCGCCGGATTTCGTCATGTATGGGTAGAAATTGTAGCTTGTGCCTGTGGTTGTAACAGTCGTTACGGTAGAACTGTTGCGGTACAGTTTAACTTCATACTTGCTTGCATCCGATACGCTGTCCCAGGTTGCGGTACGATTGCTCCAGCTAAGATCTTCGACCGTATCCAAATCGCCGTCAACAGCTGACATCGTAATCTTAACTTTCCACTCGCTCTTATCGCCAGATCGCTTCGTAACTTTGTAAGCCGACTTGGTTGCAGAAAGCTTTGTGCCGGATAACTGATAACCGTCCTTTGCCTCGATCGTCAGGTAGATGACCGGCTTATCACCTCTCTCCCACTCGCTGTCGTCATTGTCAAACTCCTGCTCGGTAATCTCAACATTACCCTTCGTAACTTGTACATCCGGATCCCCGATGCTGTCGCCCGCTTCCGGTTTCGCATTGACACGGAACTTAACTTCCGAAATCTTTTTGTCAGCCGCGTATGCCGGAATACTCATAGCCAGTGCCGCCATGATAGCAAGAGCGGAAACCGCCGCTGCCTTCAGGTTATGTCTCATATCCCATCCTCCTTTTTTAATGTACTCTCGCGTACAAACTCTTGTTTCCATTATAACAAACATATCTGCCTGCGTCAAAATAAACTGTCGGTATTTTCAAAATTTTTTCCTTGTTTTTTGGAGTAAATGTCTGTTTTCTGTTATTAACAGGATAGCACACTTTTATTACCTGAGAATAACTTTTTGTTTAAGGTTTTCTGACATTTTCGTCAATGATAAAATTTATATCATAATTGATATTTCCTGTGACATAAAAAAGAATGTACCTTTTTGTGTGATGGGGAATTCCAAGGAATTTTCTATCGCACAAAAAATAGACCGGGGCAGATTTCTGCGGTCCGGTCTATTTCTACCTTACTTAAAAGCAGGTGTTCATTTTATTTGAAATACTCCACACCTGAAGCAAACAGCTGCATATCCTGATTTCCATAGATATTCATGCCTGTATCGCTCCAGCAGCGCTCGTTGTGACCCATCTTACCAAGAATACGTCCATCCGGGCTTGTGATACCCTCGATGCACTGGTAGGAACCGTTCGGGTTCCACTCCTCGCTGACGGATAAGTTTCCGTTCGGATCGCTGTACTGGATCGCGATCTGACCATTGGCGCGAAGTTTTGCAAGCCACTCCTCGTTGGCTACGAAACGTCCTTCACCATGGGACATCGGGTTGCAGTATACGCCTCCCAGCTCTGCTTTTCTGAGCCACGGGGACAGGTTAGATACAACCTTTAAGTATGCCATGCGGGAAATGTGGCGTCCAATGTTGTTGGTTGTCAGAGTCGGGGAATCTGCTTTCTGCGGCTCAATCTTGCCTCCGGTTAAAAGTCCCAGTTTGATTAATGTCTGGAAGCCATTGCAGATACCCAGTACCAGGCCATCCCGGTCATGAAGCAGTTTGTCGATCTCCTCCATCATCGCCTCATTGCGGAATACCGTAGCGAAGAATTTAGCCGAACCATCCGGCTCATCACCTGCGGAGAATCCACCCGGGAACATGATGATCTGGGATTTCTTGATATCCTCTTTGTACTGCTCGATGGAAGAACGGATATCGGATGCATTCTGGTTGCGGAATACACGCACAATCGTCTCCGCTCCGGCTGCCTCAAACGCTTTCGCGCTGTCCAGCTCGCAGTTGGTACCCGGCATTGCCGGAATAAATACAGTTGGTTTTGCCACTTTATGTTTGCATACATATACCTTATCGGTATTGTAAAGTGTCTCTTCTGCTGCCTTCATCGGTGCGCCGGAAGCGGTCGGGAACACTTTCTCCAGGGTTCCGGTCCATGCTTTCAGAGCCTCTTCCATGGAGATCACGGTACTGCCATACTCGAAGGTTCCCTTGTCGGTTACCTCACCGATCACGGTGTACGGAATGGACAGCTCGCCTACCTTGCCGTCCGGAACCTCGCAGACAATATTGCCCCAGCCAGCGGCGAAGAAGTCTCTCGGATCTACATTGTGCTCAATCTTTACGCCCAGGCGGTTACCAAATGCCATCTTGCTGACAGCCTCTGCAACACCAGCACCCTCAACCGCATATGCGGAAATAATCTTTCCAGACTCCATATCGCGGTAGATTTTCTCGTAACCATCCATGATCTGGCTGTATACCGGCAGGTCATGTGCATCTTTCTCGATGGTAAAGAGAACAATCTTGCTGCCCGCTTTCTTAAATTCCGGAGATACCACGTGTTTTGTATCGGAAATATCAACTGCAAAGGAAACCAGTGTCGGCGGTACATCGATTTCTCCGTGCTCTTCATCATAGAAGCTGCCGGACATACTGTCCTTGCCGCCGATGGACGGAAGTCCAAATCCGAGCTGCGCACTGTAAGCACCGAGCAGAGCGGAGAACGGTGTGCCCCATCTCTTCGGATCTTCCGTCATACGTTTGAAGTACTCCTGGAAGGTAAAGCGGATCTTGTGGAAATCACCGCCGTTTGCCACGATCTTAGCAACAGAATCCAGCACTGCGTAAGTAGCGCCGTGGTACGGGCTCCAGCTGGACAGGTACGGATCATAGCCGTAGCTCATCATGGTAACGGTATCGCATTTGCCCTCGCTCATCGGCAGTTTTGCCACCATCGCCTGTATCTCAGTCATCTGGTGGACGCCGCCATATGGCAGGAATACACTGCTTGCGCCCACGGTGCTGTCGAACATCTCAACCAGACCCTTCTGAGAGCATACATTTAAGGAAGAAAGCATGGACAGCCATTTTTCTTTGACATCCTTTACTTCCTGTTTATCAAATACATTGCCTTCCCTGGTCGGAACCTCAACGGTAACGGTTGTCTCCTGATGAGCACCGTTGGTATCCAGGAATGCACGGCTTAAATCTACGATCGTCTTGCCTCTCCAGTTCAGAACCAGGCGCGGGGACTCGGTAACAACGGCAACCGGAACTGCCTCCAGGTTCTCTTCTGCTGCATAAGCAAGCATCTTATCAACATCTTTCGGGTCTACCACCAGAGCCATACGCTCCTGTGACTCGGAAATCGCAATCTCCGTTCCGTCCAGACCTGCATATTTCTTCGGAACCTTATCAAGGTCAATCTGAAGTCCGTCAGCTAACTCACCGATCGCTACCGACACGCCGCCGGCGCCAAAGTCGTTACACTTCTTGATCAGACGGCTGACCTCTGGGCGGCGGAACAGTCTCTGTAATTTACGCTCGGTCGGTGCATTGCCCTTCTGAACCTCTGCGCCGCAGACCTCGATGGACTCCTCGGTATGTACCTTGGAAGAACCGGTTGCGCCGCCGATACCATCACGGCCGGTACGTCCACCCATCAGGATGATTACATCTCCCGGATCGGAAGTCTCACGGATGACGTTTTTGCGCGGAGCTGCTGCCATAACAGCACCGATCTCCATACGTTTTGCCACATAATTTGGATGATAAATCTCTTTTACATAGCCGGTAGCAAGACCGATCTGGTTACCGTAGGAGCTGTAGCCATGTGCTGCATCCTTTACGATGCGCTTCTGCGGAAGTTTGCCGTGCAGTGTCTCCGACATCGGACGGGTCGGATCAGCCGCACCGGTCACACGCATAGCCTGATATACATAGGTACGTCCGGAAAGCGGGTCACGGATAGCACCGCCCAAGCAGGTGGCAGCGCCACCAAACGGCTCAATCTCGGTCGGATGGTTGTGGGTCTCATTTTTAAAGTTTACCAGCCACTCTTCTTCCTTGCCGTCGATGGTAACCGGAACTACGATACTGCACGCATTAATCTCCTCAGACTCCTCCAGATCCTCCAGCTTGCCTTCACGACGAAGCTTCTTCATAGCGAGAACAGCCAGATCCATCAGGCAGACAAACTTGTCATCGCGATCTTTGTAGAGAACCTCGCGATCTGCCAGATACTGTTTGTAGGAAGCTTCCATCGGCTCATTGTAATCGCCCTTTGTAAAGGTAACGTCCTTTAACTCAGTCTGGAAGGTCGTATGACGGCAGTGATCGGACCAATATGTATCCAGCACGCGGATCTCGGTCACAGACGGATCTCTCTTCTCTTCGTTCTTAAAGTAGTTGTGGATATGCTCGAAATCCTTGAACGTCATCGCAAGGTTCAGGGAATCGTAGAGTTCTTTTAACTCTGCCTCGCCATAACCGCAGAAACCATCGAAAATCTTGACATCCTCCGGCTGCTCAAATACCGTTACCAGCGTTTCCGGCTTTGCGTTGTTATTCTCACGGGAATCCACCGGGTTAATGCACAGGGACTTGATGCCCTCGATCTGCTCCGCGGTCAGTGTTCCGGAAATAACATAAGTTGTCGCGGAACGGATCACCGGATTTTCCTCTTCATTCAGAAGTTTCACACACTGTTCTGCGGAATCGGCTCTCTGATCGAACTGTCCCGGCAGGAACTCAACGGAAAAGATCGTATCGCCTTCCTTGGACGGGAATGCCTCCTCATAGACAAAATCAACCGGCGGCTCAGAGAAGATAGTAATCAGCGCTTTCTGATATGCATCCTCCGATACATCCTCAATATCATAGCGGATCAGTACGCGGACATCGGTGATCGTGTCGATCCCCAGATAGCTTGCGATCTCCTCTTTCAGATCGTGAGCCAATACGGCAAATTCCGGTTTTTTCTCAACGAAAATACGTCTTACGCTCATGTTTTCCTCCTGTTTTTTCGTATTTTAATGTTTCATGTTCTGTAAAATACATTCATTTTTTAGCATAAAAGGCAAATGCCTTCTTCTAGCATCTGCCTTTATCATACACAATTTTTATAGATTAGTAAAATTAATATATTTAATATTTTTTATTAACATATCTTATTGAACAATTATCTCTTGCCTTATTTCATTCCTGCTTTTTTCATTTTGAAATCATTCTTTAAAACGATTTTTTCTGTTCCAACGTCCCTGTCTCATTCAGTGCAAGCAGCTTTCCCATCCCCGTCGAACGGTCATACGAAACAACCGACAGACTGGCATTCGCCACAATGATCTCCTGCGGCTCCCGATGGAAACGGAGCAGATAATTCATCAAAAAGACGAGGATCCCACCGTGCGCCACGATCACCGCATCCCCGGCTGTCTCCTCCAAAATCTGTCGGATCGCCCGTTCACTCCGCGCCTCGCAGGATTTTCTTGATTCTCCGCCGGACGGGATGCCGACCATCGGCTGTTCCCTCCACAGATGAAATTCATCCGGGTACTCTGCTTCCACCTGCTGCCAGCTTTTGCCTTCCCAGCATCCAAAATCGCGCTCCCGCAGCCCCGTCAGGCGGCGGAGCGGTAATTTTTCTTCCTTTGCCAGGATCTCCGCCGTCTGGAATGCACGCGCAAGCGGGCTGGCATAGACCGCATCGATCCGCGTTTTTGCCGGATAGCCGCTCCTTTCTTTCAGGACAGTGGCAAGCTGCTCCGCCTGCTGCCGTCCTGTTTCGTTCAGCGGAATATCCGTCGTTCCCTGTATCTTTCCCGCCCGGTTCCAGTCAGTCTGACCGTGGCGTACCAAATAAAACAGCATTTTCTATTACTCCTGTTCATCTATCTCTTTCTGAGCCATCTCTGCCGCCTGACCGCTGACCTTCATCGCGTCCATCGTCAGCTTCATGATGTCACGGATCTCATCCTCGCTCATCTTCATGCGCTCCGCCAATTCCGCAAGGGTCGCCTCACGTCCCAGCTCCCGCGCCATGCTCGCAGAAATATCCTTGAGGACATTAACACGCGCCGCCATCTCCTCCTCGATCTTCGTCTCGCGGTTCTGAATCTGCAGCGCATCCTCGATCGCCGCGCGCACCTTTTTCTCCATCTGCGCGTCGAAATCACCGTTTTCGTACTCGCTTGCGAACAAAAACAGCGCCATATTTGCCTCCTGCACCAGATCGCCCGCCGGAAGTCCCCGATCGTGGTACTCCTCCGCGATCTGAACCGCCTTCGCCAGTTTTAACTCCGTCAGACGGGAAGCCGCGGTCTTGTCCCCCTCCGTCAGTTTTTTCAGAAGCGCCGTTTCCTCCTCCGGCGTGCCCTGCGGGAGATTTTTCAGTTCCTCTAAGTAAATATCATAAAATGTATTAGATTCCATGTGGTATTCCCTCCTAAAAAATACATACTTCTAAGATGATTCCGTCATTTTATCACAAACAAGACACAGATACAATCATTATTGACTCCGCCCTCCAATCATGTTACACTGAATACAGTTCTATAAGGAGGACTAATAAATGGATATCAACTATGAATTATATAAAGTATTTTACCACGTAGCCTCGACGTTAAGTTTCTCCGAGGCATCTAAGCAACTTTTCATCTCCCAGTCGGCGGTCAGCCAGTCGATCAAGGTACTGGAGAAGAAACTGAACCAGACTCTTTTCATCCGCAGCACAAAAAAAGTACAGCTTACCCCGGAAGGCGAGATCCTACTCAAGCACGTGGAACCGGCGATGAACCTGATCCGTCAGGGCGAAAACCAGCTGCTCGACTCTAACAGCTTAAACGGCGGTCAGCTCCGCATTGGCGCAAGCGATACGATCTGCCGCTATTATCTGGTTCCATTTTTAAGCGAATTTCACAAGCGCTACCCGAATATCCACATCAAGGTTACCAACCGTACCTCCATCGAATGTGCGCGGCTTCTGGACAACGGTCAGGTCGATTTTATTCTGACGAACTATCCAAACTCCGGGCTCGGTGGAACGCAGAATATCCATGTGCTGCGCGAATTCAACGATATATTCGTCGCCAATGAAACCTATTTTCCGATGAAAGACCGCCCGGTTACACTGCGCGAGCTGCAGGCGCTCCCAATCCTCATGCTGGATCGCAAGAGTACCACCAGCGAATTTCTGCACAACATGTTCCAGAAGCACCAACTCGACCTCGTACCGGAGATCGAATTAAGCAGCAACGATCTGCTCATCGATCTGGCGCGCATCGGTCTCGGCATCGCATTTGTCCCGGATTTCTGTCTCCCGGCTGGCGAAAAAGAACTTTATGCCCTGACCCTGACTGAAGCCCTGCCGCCGCGCCAGCTCGTCGTCGTCCACAATGAGACAATGCCGATCTCACAGGCATCGCGTGAATTTATTGAACTTCTGGAAAACGGCTCCAAAACGCCTGAAGCTCCTGCTCCAGAGATGAAAGACTGACCCGTTTGACATCGCTCCATTCCCTTGGAAATAATTCCCGGTACTCCCGACGCCAGAACCGGTCATCCAGTAAAAGGATGACGCCCTGATCGGACGCAGTCCGAATGACCCGCCCTGCCGCCTGGAGTACCTTATTCATGCCCGGATACTGGTAGGCATATGCAAATCCATCCTTTCCCGCTTCTTCAAAATATCCCTGCAAAATTTTCTGCTCCGTGCATACCATCGGAAGCCCGGTTCCGACCACGATCACGCCGATCAGCCGGTCGCCTGTCAAGTCGATTCCCTCCGAAAACAGACCGCCCATCACGCAGAACGCCACCAGGGAGGTATCACGTTCAGCTGTTCGTTCGGGAGAAAATTTCTGTAAAAATGCTTCCCGTTCCTCCTCGGTCATGTGAGAATCCTGGATCAAAACTTCCATACTTTTTCCGGTTTTCCCAAAACGTTTTTCCACTTCCCGCACCCGGTTCATATACTGGTACGACGGGAAGAACACAATATAATTGCCTTTTTTTGCACTTGCCATCGCCTGGATGTAGTGCAGTACCCGCCGGTATTCCGTCTCATTGCGCCGCGTATACCGGCTCGTCACATCCGTCGCCGCCAGCAGAAGACGCCGCTCCTGCGGAAACGGGGACGGCACATAGACCGTATAGTCCTCCTCCTGATCCGACAGAAGCATCCGGTAATACCGGAGCGGCAGAAGCGTTGCCGAGAAAAAGACCGCTGCTTTCCCCTGCGACAGGCACTGCGCCAGATTTTCAATCGGATTGACACAATAAAGCCGGATGACAAATTCGCCGGACGGCAGAAGTTCCGTATAAATCCTGTAATGCTCATCGACCCGCTCATACATATTTAAAAAATGTCGCACCGAAAAATAAAAATCCAGAATCGTGTCCCGTCCATCTTCCCCGCCCGGCTTTTCCAGATACTTTTCCATTTCTCCAAAAACACTGTTTAACACTGAAACCAGATGTCCGGCATCCTTGAGCAGCTGGTAGCCGCCGCACTCCCGCTTCATCTCCAGAAGCGCCTTATTTAACCTTGTAAGCTGCCGCCCCAGCGCCGGCGCACGATGTCCCAGTATCTTTTTCGTCAAAAGCACTTCTTCCTTTATAATAGAAGCACTGTACATTTCCCGCGCGCGCGATACCAGATTGTGAGCTTCATCCATCAGGAAAAAATAGTCTCCCTCCGCCCCATCCGCAAAATAGCGCTTCAAGCGCACATCCGGGTCAAAGACATAATTATAATCGCATATGATCCCATCCACAAACGAAGAAATATCGAGGCAGAACTCAAACGGGCAGACCTGAAATTTTTCCGCATACTCTAAAATCACCGAACGCGTGATTCCAAATTCCTGATGCAAAATTTCATACACCGCATCGTTGACACGGTCAAAATGCCCTTTCGCACGCGGGCACATTTCCGGATTGCACACCGGTTTTTCCAAAATACACAACTTTTCCTTTGCCGTGATCGTGACCGAACGAAAATACAGCCCGCGTTCCCGCAAAATTGCCAGCGCCTCTTCCGCCACCGTCCGCGTGATCGTCTTCGCCGTCAGGTAAAAGAGTTTCTGCCCATGCCCTTCCCCGATCGCTTTAAGCGCCGGAAATACCGTCGAAAGTGTCTTTCCAATCCCGGTCGGGGCCTGGACAAACAGCCTGCGCCCGCGCTCCAGCGTCCGGTAAACCGCCACCGCCAGATCCCGCTGTCCCGCCCGGTACGGATAGGGAAATTCGAGCGCTTTGATTGATTCATCACGTCGCAGCCCATTGTGATAGAGGTAACGCGCCCATTTGACATATTCATGGATCAGACCAGCAAACCATTCGGAAAGTTCGTCCATCGTCTGGATCTCCTGAAAGCGGCGGATCTCCTCCGTCTCCAGATTACAGTAGGTGAGCTGCAGTGTCACTTCGTCCAGCACTTCCTGTAATCCATAGATATAGCCATAACAGCGCGCCTGCGCCATATGCACGCCAACCGCTTCTTCCAGACAGTTTACATCCTGGTAAACACACTTGATCTCATCGATCGTGACATCTTTTCCATCCCGGATGATTCCATCCGCACGCCCCTCGACCACGATTTGGAATCCGTCCTCCTCCACCGAATGGCGCAGCGACACCTCCGCCTGATACCCTGATCCCATCCGCCGCTGTATCTTCCGGTGCATCCGTCCCCCAGCTAACATCGCCTCTCTTTGTGCACCCGCCGTTCGCCGGTTATCAATATCCCCCGAACGCAGAACGAACTCAACCAGATTGCGGACGGAGATCCGTATCTGCCTGCCGGTCAGCTCCATGTGTGGTTCCTCCCTTCCCCGTACATTTTATGTCTATCAAAAAGACTGCAGACACCATCTTCTCTCCGGCACCCGCAGTCTTTCTTTATTTTCGTACTATCAACTTTTCTTTCATCATGCCGATTCGGGCCATACATATCCTTCCAAAATATCTATGATATCTATGTTCCGCTTGAACCAGCCTTCCAGCCCTTTTATGCCGCTGTCACATTGTTCGCTTCCATTGTGTCAAGAAACGCCTCATACTCTGCATCCTCGCCCATGTACTCAACGGTCAGAATCTGTGTCAGATCCAGGCTCATAACTCCCAGAATCGACTTGGCATCAATAACAACACGGTTATAAAAAACATCAATATCAAAATCGCATTTTATAGAAGCATTGACAAATTTCTTGGCATCTTCTATCGTTTTCAGCATAATTTTTCTCTGTTTCATAATAAACAACTCCTTTTTACTGAATGTACCAACAGAATTTTTTCCTCCGTTTTTTAGGCACATTTAAAACCATAAAGATTTATTCAGTGTTTATAGCACGATTTTTGTCGAATGTCAATTAAATTTCTTTTATATCACATATTCTCGACACATGATTTTTACCAAAAACTCAGCGTATTTCTTGGTAAAATATCGCGACAGTTATAGCTGTGTGTCGTATTCATTTCACGCCAGATTGTCATTGTCTATATAAATCAAATACTTTTACAACTATATTTCGGGCAGTTGGACTAAATATTCATTGCAAATCCCCCGACTGGTAAGATCACACAAGTTCCCTTTCGCTAAATTACCCTGACATTTAGTTTCCATATAAAATGATGAATGAAACTTAATAAATGGAAAAAAATATATTAAATCAAAAAAAATGAAAAATCACAAAAAAATTGTTGACTTTTCGTTATGGCTATGATATTATAACTGAGTCAGCAACGAAGGGGAATAGTTCAATGGCAGAGCAACGGTCTCCAAAACCGTTAATGGGGGTTCGAATCCCTCTTCCCCTGCTTCTAAAGGCGTCAGTGATTCAGAGATGAGTCATTGGCGTTTTTGTTTTTTAAACATTCAAGTCGAACGTCCGTGAGACTTGGCGCGTGATTCTGGTCAGCGAAGCTGACATATTCCTATCAGAATCACTGCGCATCCTCGCGGAGCATTTATCTCAGTCGGAGACCCAACTCCCACTGAGATAAATTTGCTGTTACTCACATTACGCCAATATTATTTTTCTTAAATTTTCCCAAAATCCAAGCAACCTACAGCAGCCCAATCGCCTCCCGCACATTTGCCACCCCTTCCAACCGGATATCCGACCTTGGTTTCAATTTACTGACATTGACCATCGGAAGAATGCATCTTGTAAATCCCATCTTGACTGCCTCATGGACTCTCTGCTCTGCCATCGAGACGGCGCGCACCTCGCCAGAGAGTCCGACCTCGCCAAATACGATCGTTTTCTCATCCAGAGGACGGTCTTTATAGCTGGAAATCAGCGCCATCACGATCGCAAGGTCAAGCGCCGGCTCGTTCATCTTCATGCCGCCTGCAATGTTGACATACGCATCGTACCCGGACAGAGCATAACGACATCGTTTTTCCAACACTGCCATGAGCAGGTTCACACGGTTGTAATCGACGCCCGCTGCCGTCCGCCGCGGCAGTCCGAAATTCGTCTTTGACACCAGCGCCTGCACTTCCAGAAGAATCGGGCGGGTTCCCTCCATCGAGCAGGCAGTCACCGCACCGGATGCCTCCGCCGGGCGCCCTTCCAGCATAAATTCGGATGGATTCGGCACCTCCGCCAGTCCTTCCTCCCGCATCTCAAACACGCCGATCTCATTGGTCGAACCGAAACGGTTCTTCACTCCCCGCAGAATCCGGTAGGACGCATGGCGATCGCCCTCAAAATATAGCACTGTATCGACCATATGTTCCAGCATACGCGGTCCCGCCACAACGCCCTCTTTCGTCACATGACCGACGATAAAGACTGTCACGCCCAGTCCTTTTGCGAGCTGCATCAGGACGCCGGTGCACTCTCTTACCTGGCTGACACTGCCCGGTGCAGAACCTGCCGCCTCGATAAACATGGTCTGGATCGAGTCGATCACGACCACATCCGGGCGTACCTCCCGGATCACCTCCGCGATCGTATCCAGGTTCGTCTCACTCAAGAACGAAAGTGGTCCGCGCACCGTCCCGATCCGGCTTGCCCGCAGTTTGATCTGTTTTAATGACTCCTCGCCGGAGACGTATAAAACCTTTTGTTCCTGTCCTGCCAGGTTCCGGCAGACCTGCAGAAGCAGGGTTGATTTTCCGATTCCCGGATCTCCGCCGACCAGCACCAGGGAGCCACGCACCACGCCGCTTCCAAGCACCCGGTCAAGTTCTGCAAATCCGGTTCTCGTCCGATCCGTATCG
Organism: Clostridium sp. AF02-29; assembly: GCF_934835585.1. NCBI lineage: Bacteria > Bacillati > Bacillota > Clostridia > Eubacteriales > Clostridiaceae > Clostridium > Clostridium sp. AF02-29. Next base: position 17,432 of record NZ_CAKVZK010000026.1, read on the forward strand.
GAAAGCTCAATTTCATCTAAGCTAACCGGCTTTGCCTGCGCGCCAACCCGTTTTCCCGGTGCCGCCGTCAGCGAAGCCGCTGCCGCATACCGCCCTGCTGCCGTACCGGATGATGCTGGTGCGGACGGCGCTTCCACCATCGTATTCCACGCCTTGCACGCCGGGCACTGCCCCATCCATTTGGAAGATTCATAACCGCATTCCCTGCAGAAAAATCCCGTTGATTTTGCCTTTGCCATGCTGATTCCTTTCCAAACACTTCTTCTCATATTCCTTATTACACAAAAAGCTGCTGCATGGCGGAAACCGGCTTCCGGCGCACACGCCCGCCATTCCTGCCATGCAGCAGCTTTCATCTCACGCATTGTAATTTGTACGTAACGTTTTGTTTTTCTTTTCCTTATCTGGCTTCAATCCGGATTGCGGTTGCCTTGCCCGGGTTCAGCTCCACGCTCAGTACCAGTTTGCCGCTGACGTTGGTCTTCATGCCACCAACCGATACGCCGTCTACATATACCTCATACTCACGCTCATCCTCTAACTGAATGGTAATCTGAGCATCCTTCTCGCCCTCAACCGAAAACTGTACGGAAGTATCTCCCGCCTGGAAATGATTGACTGCCGTGCCCGGTACCGACTCATATACGAACATTCCGTTGCGCTCCAGCTTGGTAATCTCGCCGAATGTTTTTACCTTATAAAGATCGCCCTGAAATTCAAAATCCTGCAGCTTGGACTTTGCTGCTAACATATAATTGCCAAAACTGATGGTTCCGTCATCCTCGATGCGGATTAACTCGCTAACTACTGGCATAATGCTTTATCCTCCTAGTATCCTTTTAATCAATATCGCAACTGCTCCGCACTTACACAGTTACTCAGTAGTATCATTTTAACACACTTCGACCGGGTTTACCAGTCTTTTCGCTTCCAGCCCTTTAGACCGTCTCAAATTTCAGCTGATCGCCATCTTTTTCAATCCGAACCTCTGTTTTTTTCCGGATCGTGCCTTCCAGGATCTTCTCAGAAAGCTGATCCTCGATCTGCGTCTGGATCGTCCGGCGCAACGGTCTTGCACCATATTTGGAATCATATCCCTTATCTGCCAGGAAATCGATCGCATCATCTGTGATCGTGAGCGTCATTCCAAGCTGATCCTCCGTCCTTTTCTTGATGCCGCGCAGCAGAATGCCCGCGATCGTCTTGATATTCTCCTTCGTCAGAGGATGGAATACTAAAATCTCATCGATTCGGTTTAAAAACTCCGGCTTAAACATCCGGCGCACTTCCTCCATCACGCGCTCTTTCATAAACGCATAATCCGCTTTCTCACCGCTCTCCGACGAGAATCCAAGCCGCTTCGGGGAAATAATATTTTCAGCGCCCGCATTGGAGGTCATAATCAGAATCGTGTTCTTGAAATCCACCTTCCGTCCCTGTGCGTCCGTAATGTGTCCGTCATCGAGGATCTGCAGCAGAATGTTAAATACATCCGGATGCGCTTTTTCAATCTCATCAAAAAGAATAACCGAATATGGATTGCGACGCACCTTCTCGCTGAGCTGTCCGCCCTCCTCGTAGCCAACATATCCTGGCGGCGAACCGATCATCTTGGAAACGCTGTGTTTCTCCATGTACTCCGACATATCAACGCGGATCATCGCATTTTCCGTGCCAAACATCGCCTCCGAGAGTGCCTTGGAAAGCTCTGTTTTTCCGACACCCGTCGGCCCCAGGAACAGAAACGAACCGATCGGCCGCTTCGGATCCTTGAGTCCCACACGACCACGGCGGATCGCACGCGCCACGGCGGATACAGCCTCCTCCTGTCCGACCACGCGCTCATGCAGAATGGACTCCAGTTTCAACAGCCGCTCTGACTCTTCTTCTGCCAGCTTGCGAACCGGGATCTTCGTCCAGTCAGAAACAATGTCCGCAATCTCATTTTCACCGACCACTAACTTGCGTGAATTTTTCTCTTTTTCCCATTTTTCACGAATCTTTTCAATCTTTTCCTGCTTTTTCTGCTGCTTCTTCTTGATCTCACCGGCTTTCTCATAGGCTTCAGCCTTGATCGCCTCTTCCTTCTGACCTTCGAGTTTTTTGATCTCCGCTTCGAGCTTTTTGATCTCCTCCGGCTCCGTATATACAGTCAGACGCAGCTTCGAGGATGCTTCATCGATCAGATCGATCGCCTTGTCCGGCAGAAAACGGTCATTGATATAGCGGGCAGACAGGCGCACCGCTGCCACCAGTGCCTCATCCTGGATCGTCACCTTGTGATGTTCCTCATAGCGGCTACGAAGCCCCTTCAAAATCTCAATGGATTCCGCCTCCGTCGGCTCATCCACCATAACCGGCTGAAACCGGCGTTCCAAGGCCGCATCTTTTTCGATGTATTTGCGGTATTCTTCCAGCGTCGTCGCACCAATGAGCTGAATCTCGCCCCTCGCCAGCGACGGTTTCAGGATATTAGAGGCATCGATCGCGCCCTCCGCGCCGCCTGCGCCGATGATCGTGTGAATCTCGTCAATAAACAAGAGCACATTTCCACTCTCCCGCACCTCGGCAAGTACCTTCTTAATCCGCTCTTCGAACTCACCGCGGTACTTGGATCCTGCGACCATGCCGGACAAATCGAGGCTGACAACCCGCTTTTTCGCGATCGTCTCCGGTACATTGCCGGAAACAATGAACTGTGCCAGACCTTCCACAACCGCCGTCTTTCCGACGCCTGGTTCCCCGATCAGGCACGGATTATTCTTCGTCCGGCGGCTTAAAATCTGAATAACACGTTTCATTTCCCGTTCCCTGCCGATGACTGGATCGAGCTTTCCGTCCCGCGCCATCTGGGTCAGATCCCGGCTGAAATTGTCCAGATTCGGTGTATTGCCTTTCTCCGGGCGCACCCGTCCTGCTGCCGCATCTTCCGCTGCCTCGGACGGCGCATCATCACCCATAGCCCCCATCAGATCCACATATAATTTCTGAATATTAACATTCATTGTATTGAGTAAACGGCACGCAGTTGATTTTCCATCCTTGATGATGGCAATCAGGATGTGCTCCGTTCCAATCAGAGGCGCTTTAAAAAAAACCGCCTCATCATAACTCGCCTGCAGCACGGCGCGCGCCCCCGGCGTATACTCAATCTGTCCCTCTACCTGAGTCGCCACTGCCGGGCTTATCAGACGCTCCATCAGTTCCATGACACGCTCTTCTGTCACATCATGTTCTGCCAGAACCGCTGCCGCCACGCCAGTTTCCTCTTTTATCAGTCCTAAAAGCAGATGCTCCGTCCCCACATAGCCGTGTTCCAGCTCCTGCGCTGTCTCGACTGCCAGACGGATCGCTTCTCTGGCCTTCTGAGTAAAACGATCGATCATTTTACTGTTCCTCCTGTTTCTTTTTACTTTACACCAGCTTCGGCAGTTCCTCCCGCAGATACCGAGCCCGCTCTGCCTCCAATTCCTCACGTCCCAGCGGCTTGCTCGAACGTTTCTGTAAGTTTGCCGGCTGGATGCCGATCATCAGGCGGTAAATGCTCACAAATTCCGCCGGTTTTAACAGCCCGTCCGCGATGCCCGCCCAGACATGAGATAGAAATGTCATCGCTTCCTTGAGCGTCATCCGGCGCGCATATTTCAGAACGCCGTAGGACTTGTACGCCTCATCCTCCCGCTCCAGGCGGTGCCTCGACAAAGAGACCTCGCGGAACTGATTTTCCTGCGCCGAGAGCTGCCCCGCCACGTTGGCCACCAGCTCCAGAATCTCTTGTTCGGTGATGCCGAGTGTCTTCTGATTGACTACCTCGTACAGATCGCCGTAGTTTTCATTGCCTCTGCCATAAACGCCGCGCACGGTCGTGCCGAAACGTCCCATATCGCCCAGAAGTTCCTGAAATTTCTTATTCATTGTCAGAGACGGCAGATGCACGACCACGGACGCCTTCATTGCTGTTCCGACATTCGTCGGATAGGACGTCAGATATCCATATTTCTCATTAAATGCATACGGAATCTTCTCGTTGATATAATCATCCAGCGCATCCGCTTTTGCATAACATTCTTGCAGATCGAGTCCCGATGCCAGCACCTGTAAACGGATATGATCGTCCGCATTTAATACCATGCTGACCCGCTCATCCTCCGAACAGAGAATCCCGCCCGGCGTCGTCTTCTCCGCCAGCGTGCGGTTTAAAAGCCGCCGTTCCCGCAATGCGGTGCGGTCAAGCTTCTCCATCAATTCCAGATCTTCATATTCATAAAACTGACCGTCCCGGTCACCCAGATCGCGGAAATTCTGTTTTAAACGGGCAATCATCGTCCGCGCCTCATCCGGCTCCAGACGGCTCGGAAATTTATATTCTTCCCAGTTCCGAGACAGACGCACCCGGCTGGAAACGATATTGGACGCATCATTCGCCACTTCCTCAAACCATTTCGTCATGTCTCATCTCTCCTTCCAGACTGTGTATCTTATCCCGGCAGGCAGCAGCCGTCTCATAGTCTTCTTCCTGCAACGCCGCTTCCAGCCTGCGTTTCAGCTGCTTAATCTGCTCTTCCGGGCTGAATTCCAGTTCTCCTTTCTTCGTCACCTCTGCAGCCGCCTGACTGCGCGGCTGGATCTTCGGATGTTTGCCGGTATGGCTCGAATTTTCCTGCAATTTCTTAATTTTCTCTCCAAGCAACGGATCAAACACATGATAACAGTCCGCGCAGCCGAAACGGCTGTTCTTGATAAATTCTTCATACGTTGTGCCGCAGGTCGGGCATACCACATCCTCTTTCGGTGCCTGGCTGGCAGACGCATCCGTCAGTCCCAAAAGGCTCGAAAGCAGTTTTCCAAGCGGAAATTCTCCCTCAATCAGTGCCGAGTACGGTCCCAGATCCATCTCTTTCGCGCACTGGGCGCAGAGATTATGCTCTGTCTTGACGCCGTTAAACACTTCTGTATATTTAATATTCGCTTCGCGAATCCCACATTTCTCACACAGCATAATTTATCCTCCCAACATACACATCCCGCAACGGTTCCAATACACAAAAACCATCGCCCGCAGCCGGAACCTGCTATTCCGCTGTAAATGCGTCATAAATGGAATCCACCAGATTGTGAACCTCCTCGCGGCTCACATTTTTACAGACACCTCTTGCCAGAATCACACTGAGATCCCGGCGCATCTCCGAGATCGTCCGCATCTTATCCGTATCAAGTGCAATCACTGCCCCGCGGCGGCGGTCCACACGCAGAAAACCTTCCTGTTTCAGTACAGAATATGCCTTGTTGACCGTGTGCATGTTAATTCCGATGTTATCCGCTAACTGGCGCACGGATGGTAGCGTATCGCCCTCCCGGATCTGGTCGGTCGCAATCCCGATGATGATCTGGTTTATGAGCTGAATATAAAGCGCTTCCTCACTGTTAAAATCAATCTCTACAATCATACTCCACCATCTTTCATTCTGACGGCAAACCCCGTTTCTAAATACAGTCAGCCGCCTGTTTTATCATTTGTTATATAGATTGTATAACAAACAGGTGTTTTCGTCAACTGTAAAACTGTGTTAATTGTGTGAACTTGTTACAAAAAATCGATATAAAAGAAAAGACAGATACCCACCAGAAATCTCCTGGACAGATATCCATCTTTTCCTCTTTTATTTACTGCGGATCGTCGATATACTCAAATCCATCCTCATCACGCCGATCCCGCTCTAACCGGGCTTTTGCCTCGCGGGCGCGTCTGGATCGCTCTGATTCCGACTCATATCTCGTTGGGCGATCACCGTATTCCTCCCGTTCCAGCGTGTAGTAAAGCTCCGAGCGGGATGCCGGGCGCACATAAATCGCCGGGCGTGCATTCCGGCGTTCTCCCGATGCTGCAGACTCTTTCGCCGCACGATGCGCCGATGCCGGCGTGTAATCGCGCTGCAGGCGGCTTTCTTTTGCTGAAACGGCACGTTCCCGTTCTGTGCGTCGGCTTTCTGCCACTGCCTGGCGTTCCCGCTCTGCGCGGCTTCCGTCTGCCGAAGTTCTGCGCGGACGCTCTGAACGGCTTTCCTCTGCCGCATCTCTGCGGGTGCGCTGCAGACGTTCTTCTTCTGATGCCTCTCTGCGGACACAAGCCGGACTGCTTTCTTCTGGCATTTCTCTACGGACGCGTTCGGAACGATTTTCGCTTTCTGCTTCCCGGCGGCGTCTTTCCTCCGGCATCCGTTTTGCGCGGTCTGCCGATGCTGCTGCCTCCATACTCCGCTCCCGGCGAACCGGCTGGGAGACGTGCTCCTCATCCCTTGTCCGGCGGGCCGGAGGCGTCTCGCGCTTCTCTTCCCGCTCCCGGCGAACCGGTCTTGTCTCCAGCGTCTCTTGGGTTCGGCGCGCACTCCGACGCCCTTCCTCTATCCGCTCTGCGGACGGGCGGCGTCTGTCATCCGCTGCCATGCGCTCCTTCTCACTCCGTGCTGCCGGTCTTGCCGGCGTCATTTCCCCATCTTCTCTCTTGTCGCGCCCAGTGCCTCGTTTCACCCGTGCGTCTGCCGCCGGTCGTGCATTCGGCGATGACGGACGACGCTTGGACCTCTGTCTGCCTCCGGCTGCCTGCGCTTCCTCTCTCCACTCTTTCCGCTTGAGCAGAAGATTGATCACGATAAAGAACAAGATTACACACGCTACGCCCAGAACCGCAAGCATGACAAAGCGAATATTATAATCCCTGCAAAGTGCGTTGTACTTATCTACAATCTCTTCCACTTGTGCATCATCGTATTTAGTTGCCAGAGACGGGTCTTCAAAATACCGTTGGAAGGTCTTTTCTGCAATATCATACCGGTACAGCGACTTCTCGCCGCTCTCATTCATACCATATACGACACAATACTTCTGCTGTTCATCGCTCTTCCACACCCAGCCCTGCACTTTATACGTGCCGTTTAACTGAATGGTCGTCTCCATAAATCCATCCGGAATCTGAACCGACTCATCCGGTGGAAGCACCAGAATCGACTTTGCTGTCACATCGATCGTCACATACGGCGATAACACACCGGATTCCGGTATATAAATATAAAACGCACCATTTCCATCGGCCCCCTGCAAATACAGAAGCGTCAGGTCATTGCCATTTCCACACTGGACCTCTGAACCGCCATAAGTACAGGTAGACTGCGTATATCCTTCCGGAAGCAGGGAGGCATCAAATTCCGTCGCCACCGTATAGGAAACGCCGTCTATTTCCACATCCAGCCCGTTTGTCACAACCGGCGTTGTCCCAACTGCCTCTGTTTCAGCCCCTGTCTCTGCCTCTGACGGCACATCGACCGTATCTAGCTTATTGACTGTGATCGTGTAGCTCTTAGTTGTCTGTCCATCCTCCGCCGTCACCTTGCAGACAACGATATTAGCACCTACCTTTAAGCCGGAATCACCGCTGACAAGGACTTTCGCCTTGCTGTCCTTCGCACTCGCGCTGACCGCCAGCTTATCGACGCTGGCTCCTACCTGCGCCGTATAGGAAGTCACATTTGGCGAAAATGCAGGGGAAAGTGTTCCTGGAGAAATCTTTAAGGACGAAAGCGCCGCTTCCGCCGAGGAGGTTGCCGGTGCTTTTACTTTGACACTCGCCGTCCCCGTTTTAGAAACTGTGACTGCCTGTGCATCTGAGTCATAGACTTCATAACTTCCCACAGAGATCGAAGTATTTCCCGCCTGCACTGCCTTGAATTTCAGCGTATAGGAAAATGCCTTCGTCGAATTGGAATCCATCGTTCCAACCAGGCGGACGGAACCTGCACCGCCGCTTGCGTTATTTCCGCTCACAAACTCAATGACCGACGGATCATAGGAAAGTACCACGTCGGATGCCCCTAGATTTCCATCCTGAGAGGAGATCTTCACATTGACGCTGAACTCCTGACCCACCGTCGCACTCGGATCGGAAAATGAAATTTTTGCGCTGGATGCATAGGCGCTGATCCCGCCAACCGGCGCCGCCACCGTCAGCATACCTGCCGCAAGTATACCTAATATGATATTTTTAAACCTTTTCATTCAACTGCCCTGTCCTATATTCTTTATTGGGAACGATCCCCTATCTGCACCGTTCCCTTTCTTTACAAATTTTCACGTACCCGCTGCCACCTCTCAAGACCAGCCGCAGGTACGTGAAATATCCCTACAGTCCCAGAATCTTCTTCTGCATCAGAAGAATATCCAAAATATCTACTTTTCCATTTCCATTGAGGTCGGCGCGCGCGATTTCTTCCGCTCTTAACTTTCCAAGTCCCAGTATCGACCGCTGTGCCAGCAGGACATCCATGATGTTCAGCTTACCGTCGCCGTTGACATCCCCGCGCACCGACGATGCCGTATGCGTTCCCGATGTGGACTGGGATGGTGCCGCCGCGCTGGTCGGCGACTGGCTCCCCTGCGGACTTCCGGCGCTCCCGACAGACTCCCCATTTGGCGCAATCAGGGTTCCGGAACTGCCGCTCCCAAATCCATTCACATTCGATCCCGGTGCGGACTGCCCGGAAGGAGAACTTCCCGAAGAGGTCGGACCGACAATCTGCACATCCGAACCGCCGGAGGAAGAATTTCCTGAACTGCCTCCTGAAGACATGCCCGGTCCCGTCGCCGGACCGCTAGAGCTGCTTCCAGAGGAAACGCCGCTTCCAATCGAGCTTGAGTAGGTCGGACCGCCCGACTGGCGCACTACGTGAAGGACGTAATTTCGCAGATTTCCATTTGCCGCTTTGACCGTCACGGTGATCTCATTGACACCGCTCTGCAGATCGACCGTTCCCGTTCCGGCAATCGTTGCCTTGGAATCAATCGCACTCGCTGCTACCGTCACGCTTGCCACCGATGGATCCACGATCAGATCGTAGGACTCTGTATCTCGGTTAAAGGTCGGTGTTAGCGCAAATCCATCGACACCCAGCGCCGACAGCTTGTTGTTCGGGCTGCCGTCCAGCGTCGGTTTGACGCAGGCGCCCGCCGGCATATTTTTATACACCGGAATCGAGAACTCAAGTGTTGTATTTGCCAATGCCGTGATCTTCGAAAGCGTCAGTCCTTCGGCAGCTGCCGCCTGCACGTTCGTCATGTACTGGTGTTTATAAAGGTTGCTGCCCTGCACATTAAATTTCTTTAAGTACAGCGTATCCTGCCCTTTTTTTACATAATTCTCACCATAATAAACCGAACCGCCGCGGATCGATTTCTCGATGCTGTTCCACGGGCGCAGATAGCTTCCCGACTGGGATGCCCACCAGAGTCCGCGTTCTACCGCACTCATCGATCCGGACTGATATGCCTCTATATTAAAGAAGTTATAATATCCCTGATAGCCGGACACCGTTCCGGAAATACTGCGTCCGGTTCCCTGGCTGCCCTGTTCCTGCAGAATCATCGACGCCAGAATATATGGATTGACTCCCGATTCGGATGCCGCATTCATGATGATATCTACATAGGAAGTACCGATTGCAGACTGCTGCGCCACTCCCGTGGAAGTTCCCGAACTGCTGGAAGTGCCACTTCCCGGTGCACTTGTTCTTCCGCTGCTGGTTGAACCAGAAGTTGTTCCAGTTGTGCTGCTTCCCGGTGCGCTTGTACTGCCACTGGTGGTTCCAGCCGTGCTGCTGGTTGTCCCCGATGACTTATTCGATGTGCCGCTGCTGACCGGCGCCGTCTCCCCGTCTGCATTGTTGGAAGAAAATCCATCTCCCGCCATGCCTGGTCCATTGGTCGCTGCCACCCGCTCCGTCTTATGATCGCTGATCGAAGCAATCGGAGACGACAGACCGGCGCTGCTTCCGCTCGAACCTGACGAACTTCCCGGTCCCGTCGCTGAACCGGAAGAAGAGCTTCCAGAACTGCTTCCCGTACCGGCCGATACCGACGAGCCGCCCGACACCGTGCCGGAAAGGAAGGTTCCGCTCACCATGTTCTGCAGCCCCGTCTTCGTGTGAAGCGAACTGTCATACGACTGTTTCATGAACTGGTAAATATATTTATCATTTAAGAAATTCCGCGGATCCATATAATAGGCGATAATATCCGAAGACGCCTGTACCCAGGAGCTTCCGTCAAAGCCCGGCCAGGTTCCGGTTCCCCAGTCATACGCGCCTGTCTCGGTCGATTTCCAGGACGAAATGCTGCTGCTCGCAACCAGGTTCCGCCCGATCACGCTTTCATTTTTCAACGCTGTGTTCCAATCCAGATTCGTCTGGAACGCCGTGAACGTCCAATTCGGATATTGTGCATGCAATTCCCGGAGCCCCTGTTTATAGCTCTCCGGAAATCCCTGCTTTGTCAGATAGCTTTCAAAATCCGAATCCGATTTGATCGCAGTCGGAAACTTTATGTATTTGCTCGAAACATAACCCGTCTGCTCACCGCCGCTTCCGCTATATCGTATCTGATACCATACGACGCCATCCGTTCCCGTCTGCTCACCAAGTACTGTAACTGGTGCGCCCTTGGACAGCTTCGCTAGTGCCTGATACGAAGTGCCCGGACCACTCCGGACATTCAGGTTTGTCGCATTGACCGACGCGGTTCTCTCTTCCGCATAGCTGACGATCCCCAGCAAAGACTCTGCTGCAGTACCTGCCAGCCCTGGGTTGACCGCCATCACAGCGCCCAACAGAAACGCCGCCGCCCGTTTCCCCAATAACTTCCATTTTTTCATCCGTCTATCTCCTCATTCTGTTGCGTTTTCTGCAATTCATCCCCCGCAACGGAATTCTTATTCTGTCTGCCGCCGTATTTCCAGACAGCCGCTCGACTGTTTTCCATCTTTTTCACGTTTTTACAATCGTATCTATTATAATGAAAAAAGACCATATGTGTCAACCTTACCGAAAAAACTTCGCAAAATTTGGGGCTTTTGCGTGAAATTGTAAGATTTTCTTAATTTTTAGAAGCAGTATAAATTGGCTTCGAAATGTTTTCCAGATGCATGATTTTTGAATGCATGACCGCATGAAAAAGAATGTGCCTTGGCACATTCTCGCGCCGAGCGCGGTCGCTTGCGATATGTTTCTGCTTCGCGCGAGTGCGCATCCTCGCGGAGCGTTTTTTTGTTTCATAGGACGTAATTTCCTATGAAATAAAAAAGGAGTGCCAATCCGGTACACTCTACCGATTCTGGCACTCCTTTTGGCTCAAAATCCTTAAATTCTTTTTAGCTTAGATCTGGTAAGACTCGCTTTTTCTTCCAGCCCAGGTATTGATGCCGTTTCCATCCATCTCCTCAGTGGACACCGGTGCTTTCTTTACTTCCGGCGCAGCCGCTTTCAGGATCTCGCGTTTCTCAACCGGCGGTTTCTTTGCCGGACGGGACTCGAAGAACTCTTTTGCTACCTGTGGGAACAGTGCATAAGTCAGGACATCCTCATCCTGCTGCTTCCACTGCTTCATCTCCGCCTCAATCTTCTCAAGCTGCGGCTCGATCAGATCTGCCGGACGACAGGTGATCGGTTTTGCATCGCCGATTGCTTTCTTCTGAACTTCTTTGTCGAACGGCTTTACAGTCTGTCCGAACTCGCCCATCAGAAGTTTCTTGGATTCCTTTGTGAACATCTTGTAGCGCTCGCCCATCAGGACATTTAATACAGCCTGTGTACCAACGATCTGGGAAGACGGAGTAACTAACGGCGGCTCACCGAAGTCTTTGCGGACTCTCGGGATCTCTTTCAGTACATCGTAGTATTTATCCTCTGCGCGCGCTTCTTTCAGCTGGGAAACCAGGTTGGAAAGCATACCGCCCGGAACCTGATAACGCAGGGTATTGATGTCAACGCCCAGAACCTTGGTATTCATCAGACCACTCTTTAACGCTTCCTCACGCATCGGGCGGAAGTAATCTGCGATCTCCGCCAGTTTTTCCTGATCCAGTCCGGTATCATACGGAGTACCTTTGAAGGTCTCAACCATAACCTCGGTCGCCGGCTGGCTCGTTCCCATCGAAAATGGGGACATCGCGGTATCGATCATGTCAGCGCCCGCTTCCACTGCCTTTAAGTACGTCATGGATGCGACGCCGGAGGTGTAATGCGTATGGATATCAATCGGAAGATCAACTGCTTCTTTCAGCGCTTTCACAAGGATCTCTGCATTGTACGGGGTCAGAAGACCTGCCATATCCTTGATACACAGGGAATCAGCACCCATATCCTCGATTCTCTTTGCAATGTCTTTCCAATAATCCAGTGTATATGCATCACCCAGTGTATAGCTCAGCGCTATCTGTGCGTGTGCTTTTTCTTTGTTGGCTGCCTTTACCGCTGTCTCCAGGTTGCGGATATCATTTAAACAGTCAAAAATACGGATAATATCAATACCATTGGCAACTGATTTCTGTACGAAATATTCTACCACATCATCTGCATAGTGGTTATAACCCAGAATATTCTGTCCGCGGAACAGCATCTGAAGTTTTGTCTTCTTAAAACCATCTCTCAGCTTTCTAAGGCGCTCCCACGGATCCTCCTTCAGGAAACGAAGGCTGGCATCGAATGTCGCACCACCCCAGCATTCTACTGCATGATATCCAACCTCATCCATCTTTCCGATGATCGGAAGCATCTGCTCCGTTGTCATTCTGGTTGCAATCAGAGACTGGTGCGCGTCACGAAGGACAGTTTCCACAATCTTAACCGGCTTTTTCTTTTCATTTGCCATTCTAAAGATACCTCCCAATACACTTTTATTATGAGTCAACTATCTGCGACCTGGCTGATTAAATAATTCACAGCCATATTTTTATCTATTATACCACAAGTTTTCCGATTTCTGGATAGTTTTTTTAATATAATTTCATAAGTAAATTCTATATCGTGGAAATGTGGGTTGTGATTTTTTCTGATGTCAGGGAGCTTTCCTCTGCGCCGCGCGGGGGCGGCTGGAGGAAAAAAGTTTCTTGGTCGCTTCTTTCTAGTCCGCAGTGCACCAGCTCGAAAAAACTTCGTTTTTCCTCGCTGTCGGGCATTCGCCCTATGAAAAAAAGAAGCCACACACAGCTGCTTTTGTGTAAACACAACGCTTCTGTGTGTGGCTTCTTTTTTTCGCACTGCTCTTTGCTTACGCAAGTTTGGACTTAGCCAGCTCTGCCAGTTTTGCGAAACCTTCTGCATCGTTGATAGCCATGTCAGAAAGGATCTTGCGGTTCATCTCAACACCAGCCTGCTTTAAGCCGTACATGAACTTGCTGTAGGACAGACCATTGATACGTGCTGCTGCGTTGATACGAGCGATCCACAGCTGTCTGAACTGTCTCTTTCTCTCTTTACGACCAGCGTAAGAGCTTGTAAGAGCTCTCATTACGGACTGCTTAGCTACACGGTACTGTTTGGAACGTGCGCCTCTGTAACCCTTTGCCAGCTTTAATACTCTATTGTGTTTCTTTTTAGCGTTTAATCCGCCTTTTACTCTTGCCATCGGTTATTTCCTCCTTCTTAATCCTCGAATCTTATAAGTACGGTAAAATCTTCTTCATTACCTTGCTGTTTGTAGCATCAGTAACGATGTCTTTTCTAAGATTTCTTTTTCTCTTTGTAGATTTCTTAGTTAAGATGTGGGATTTGTAAGCTTTATTTCTTACTAACTTTCCGGTTCCGGTTGTTTTAAAACGTTTAGCAGCTGCTCTGCTTGTTTTCATTTTAGGCATGGTGTAGTCCTCCTTAATAATAGTTATGTCCTTATATCTAGCGTTTCGCAGAAAGGAACAGTACAATACTTCTTCCTTCTACTTTTGCCGGTTTATCAACGGCTGCGATATCGGCAAGCTTCTCTGCAAAATCGTCAAGGATATACTTTGTCTTTGACATATGTGCCATCTCACGACCTCTGAAACGAAGTGTAACCTTTACTTTATTGCCTTTTTCCAGGAATTTTCTCGCATTGTTCATCTTGGTATTCAGGTCATTTTCATCGATATTCGGGGAAAGACGAACTTCCTTGATCTCGATTACCTTCTGTTTCTTCTTAGCTTCTTTTTCTTTTCTTGCAAGCTCGTATCTGTATTTACCGTAATCGATAATCTTGCAGACCGGCGGCTTCGCAGTCGGAGCAATCTTTACTAAATCCAGTTCCGCTTCTTTCGCTAACTTGTAAGCATCCTTTGCGGACATGATTCCAAGCTGCTCTCCATTTTCGCCAATCAAACGAACCTCTCTGTCTCTAATCTGTTCGTTAATCATTAACTCGCTAATAGCCGTGCACCCCCATGATATGTGATGATTTTGGTTGATTCAGTGTCAAAAAAAATAAGTGAACAGTACAGACCATCCACTTACTCATAATAGGAAATCCAATATAGGAAATTTCTCAAATTTATGAACCCACAGTCACTTGCTCGTGCTGAGGTGAGGTAGATAACCTGCTTTCCTGTCTTCGTAAAGTTGTTTCCTCACAACTTTTGTTAGTATACTATGGTTTCTTTGGAATGTCAACCGGTTTTTTCGAGATTTTTTGAGAAGATTTACAAATGATTTTTAAATATGGTTCACGTGTTGCGCGAATGACGGCAACGTACGCAAATACATTTACGGACATACTAAAAACTACCGCCGGATATCATTACCTCTGCCCGGTTTTGCTTCCTTCCTGACAGAATTTTCCATATCCGGCGGCATTTTTTATTTCGAATACTTATGCAGGCTTTCTTCTATATTAAAAAGAAAAACCGCATCAGAGTCACCGTTTCTGGAAACTCGAACATTCCGTCTGCATAGAAACCGTCGCATTGCCTCCGGTGATTCCGATGTGTTCCGCGCTGCACCGGCGGTCTGTATTATAAACACAGTTCGTTGCCTCGCACTCTACTTCGAGACGGCTCTCCGGTGTTTTAAAAAGGTTGCGGAATGTGCCGCCTTTCTTCTCATCGAAGCTGCCGCAGCAGGTATCGCATTTATCCTGCGCCGTCTTTCCTTCTACCAGAATGGTATTTTTACAGCAGCAGTTTTCCGCATTGTGCATACATCCGGTTACACTACAATCCAGTTTTGTCATGATTTTTCCTCCTGTTTTCTGACATGCATCACCGAAAGTCTCCTCCGGCATCCAGCCATCAAACTTTTCAGCGATACACTTTTCAATGTGTCATGGTTTTCGTTGCTGTTCACACATGTATGACCAGTAACGGGATTTTGCCGATACTTTGCATTCCAAATCGGCAAAATCTGCAACCAGAACTGTATCGTACGGAATTTTCAGTTCAGAAAATTCCTGCCTGTGAACAGTTACTGGTTTTTAGATTCAGGAGTAGTATCTGCTTCTTTTTTGGATTTATTCGTGTAAACGAAAACAAACGCATCCATGATTTTATCTCACAGATGCGTCTGCCTGATTTTTTAATTTTTCAAAATTATTTAGCTTCGTCTGCTTTCACAGTCTCACGCAGGTTTTTCTCTTCGATCTCCTTCTGGATGGACTCGATGAAGCTCTCTACACTGCTTGCGCCCTCGTCACCCGCAAAACGGCTGCGGACGGAAACGGTCTTCTCTTCTTCCTCTTTCTGTCCAACAACCAACATGTACGGGATCTTCTGGGTCTGTGCCTCGCGGATCTTGTAGCCGATCTTCTCGGAACGTGTATCCATCTCTGCACGGATGCCAGCCTCGGTCAGCTTGTCCAGAACTTCCTTGCTGTAATCTGCGTATTTGTCAGAGATCGGAAGAATCTTTACCTGTACCGGTGCCAGCCAGGTTGGGAATGCACCTGCGAAGTGCTCGATCAAGATACCAATGAAACGCTCGATGGAGCCAAATACAACACGGTGAATCATGATCGGACGATGTTTCTCACCGTCTGCTCCGGTGTACTCTAATTCAAATCGCTGTGGAAGCTGGAAGTCAAGCTGGATGGTACCACACTGCCAGGTTCTTCCGATAGAATCTTCCAGATGGAAGTCGATCTTCGGTCCATAGAATGCGCCATCGCCCTCGTTTACCACATACGGCAGTCCCAGCTCTTCCAAAGCGGAACGCAAGCCTTCGGTTGCCATCTCCCAATCTTCATCACTTCCCATGCTGTCTTCCGGACGGGTGGACAGCTCTACGTGATATTTGAACCCAAACAGGGAATATACCTGGTTGATCAGGTGTACAACGCCCTTGATCTCGTCCTTGATCTGCTCCGGTGTCATGAAGATATGTGCATCATCCTGTGTGAAACAGCGTACACGCATCAGACCATGAAGCTGACCAGATTTCTCATGACGATGAACGATACCAAGCTCACCCATACGCAGCGGCAGATCACGGTAGGAACGTGGCTCAGAACCGTATACCAAAACGCCGCCTGGACAGTTCATTGGTTTAATTGCGTAATCCTCTTCATCGATCACAGTTGTATACATGTTGTTTTTGTAATGATCCCAGTGTCCGGAAGTCTCCCAGAGCTTGCGATTCAGGATGATCGGAGTGGAAATCTCTACATAACCAGCTTTTTTATGGATTTCTCTCCAGTAATCAAGCAGGGTATTTTTCAGTACCATGCCCTTCGGCAGGAAGAACGGGAAACCCGGACCTGCATCGTGCATCATGAACAGGCCAAGTTCTTTGCCCAGTTTACGATGGTCACGTTTCTTTGCCTCTTCCATCATTGTGATGTATGCTTCCAGATCCTCTTTGGTTGCAAATGCGGTCGCATAGATACGGGTCAGCATTTTGTTCTTCTCGCTGCCTCTCCAGTATGCGCCTGCCAGATTCATCAGCTTAAATGCCTTACCAACACCCTTGGTGTTCATCATGTGAGGTCCTGCACATAAGTCAGTAAAATCACCCTGACGGTAGAAGCTGATCTCTGCATCCTCCGGCAGATCCTCGATTAATTCTACCTTGTACGGCTCCTCTTTCTCCTTCATGAACTCGATCGCTTCATTTCTCGGCAGAGTAAAGCGCTCCAGTGGAAGTGCTTCTTTGATGATTTTCTTCATCTCTGCCTCGATCTTCGGCAGATCCTCTGCAGTCAGAGGGGTAGCCGGATCGACATCATAGTAGAAACCGTCTGCGATGGACGGTCCAATCGCAAGTTTTGTCTCCGGGTAAAGGCGTTTTACAGCCTGTGCCATTACATGGCTGGCGGTATGGCGCAGAGCTGCCAGACCTTTCTCATCCTTTGCAGTCAGTATATTTAACTGACAGTCATGGTCGATCACGGTACGGAGATCTTCTTCCTCACCGTCAACCTCACCCAGACATGCCACTCTCGCCAGGCCTTCGCTGATGTCTTTTGCAATGTCGATGATGGACATCGGGCTCGCATATTCTTTGACAGAGCCATCTTTTAATGTGATCTTCATCTTTTTTCTCCTTTTCGTTCTGAAATAATAAAAGCTTCCTGACCAGAAGAACCAAACAGAATGTGCCTTGGCACATTCTCGCGCCGAGCACGGTCGCTTGCGACATGTTGCTTCTTCGCGCGAGTGCGCATCCCGCGGAGCGTTTTTTGTTTCATAGGACGCAATTTCCTATGAAACAAAAAAGTCCCTTAGCCAGATGTTTCTGACTAAGGGACGATAAATCGCGGTTCCACCCTTATTGAATCGATCTTTCGGATCGACTCCACTTCATTCTGATGATAACGGAATCACCGTTCCCGATTAAGGGACATTCAAAGCTGGTATTCAGATTTGTTTTCCTGTCCGACGCTTCCACCCACAGCCACCTGCCTCTGTTATTTCAGGCTTTTTCTGCGACGCCGTTCTCTGTCCAGTTCCACAATCCTACTGGTCTTCTCAACACTTTCTTTATATAGATAAACCCGTTTCTGGTTCATCATTACAGTCTCGATTATATCAGCTGTTTCTATTTTGTCAAGATATTTTTCTCTTGAGTTTTCACTGCATTGACAGACCGCCTCTTTCATGGTATGATAATAAGGATCTAAATATAAGGGCCAGTACCGGTTTCGACAGGGATCATGAAGCTGGTGAAGCTATCCGCATGCGATGCGTTAAATGGCAAACTTAAAATTAAACGCTAACAACAAATTAGCATACGCTGCCTAATTTGGCAGTTGTCAGCCTTAGAGCACTCACACTTTAAGAATCTGGCATCGAATATGTGAGAAACGATGACAGGCGGGTTCCGGACTGTCAGGCGTATCAGGAACTACTGAAGTTCTGAGGATGTTCGTTTCCGCAGGATAGAGGGAATGTCAAAGAACGGACTATGATAGTAGAAGAACAGGGAATTGGTTTTTGGACACGGGTTCAACTCCCGTCTGGTCCACTAAAAAGAACTGCCGCCCAGCAAATCATTTGCTGATGCGGCAGTTCTTTTTCTTATCTATTTTTATTCTGCATCTTTTACCGATTCTGGAATATCTCAATAATCGCCTTCACGATCGCCACCAGCACATTCCACATCCGTTTTAACGGACCTTCTTCACTGCTGCCGTCTGCCTCCTGATCGGAGATATCGGTTGATTCATCATCATCGCTGATCTCATCGGTCCGCAGGACGATCTGCACGCTGTTCGGGGACGGATTTTTCGAGGAGGTAAAGGAAATCTTCTCCGCCTCCGGATCTATGTTCAGGAAGTTGTTCTCATCCTCAAACTTATCGATCTGCTCATCGAGCGTACTCTTCATGTCTTCCCCCGCTTCCCGAACCGCCGCAAGCTGATCGATCATAGTCAGGTTCTTATCAAGAATCTTCTCCATGCCCTGCAGCGTTGCCTTGGTTCCGGCATCCAGCGAATCACCTGCCGAAATCAGCGTGTCATTCAAAAGACTGAGCATATCATGTGTGGTATAAAGCGCCCTGGTCAGCCGGTTCATCAGTTCTTCCGAATCAGACAGGGAATCCAGCATCGTCGGCACATATTTATCCGTTGTGTCAATCAGGACCCGCATATCATCCAGCAAATTAATCAGTTCATCGGTCGAACTTCTGAGCGCCGATAAAGTCGAACCCGTCTTGCCAGTAATATCTCCCGCCGTCTTGAACGCACCATTCACTTTATTCACAATCGTTTTCGCAGTTTTCTGCGCCTGCTCCACTTTCTGGAAAATGCCCTTCGTCTCTTCCACCAGACTTGCAGCATCCGCAGAATAAGTAGTCGCTGACAGAGACTCCAGCGCCTCCTCTACATCATCTTCTGCATTGCCAATCTCATCTTCCCAGCTCGCATCATTGACACCGCCACTTCCCGGCTCGCCGGACGGTCCGGCTGTCAGGGCTCCCGCAGAAACCTCGGTTCCAAATGCATTCACCTCTGCATCCTTGTCTTCCGTCTTTGTCGCTGATTCAGCCGCTTTTTCCGCC
The DNA here is from genome assembly GCF_934835585.1 of Clostridium sp. AF02-29. NCBI lineage: Bacteria > Bacillati > Bacillota > Clostridia > Eubacteriales > Clostridiaceae > Clostridium > Clostridium sp. AF02-29. The sequence goes on from NZ_CAKVZK010000026.1 coordinate 36,712, forward strand.
TGGTTACCAGCTGCACCAGACGCTGAACCTGCGCCCGCTGCTTCCTGTTCAGCCGAATCTTTGCTTTCTGTTCCTGCTGAGCCAGAGGCCGAAGCGCCTGCTGCCATTTCCGCGTCATCCGTGGTATTTGCAGAACCCGTAGTTTTTGCATGATCGGCGTCACCTGCAGAATCCGTGATATCTGCGCTGCCAGCCGCCCCCGCTGTCTGACCATTTCCGTTTCCAGATGCCGCCTCCGACGATACAGATGCCTCTTCCTTCTCCGCACTCTTCATCTTGCGGATCCGTTTCAGCTTCATGCCGTCTAACGTGGCTAAACTCTGATTCAGGCTTCCAATCCCCTGTTCTGTCACCGCCAGGGAGGTATTTCCCTGTCCCAGAAGTTTATCGAGTTCTTCCAAAATTTTCTGGACTTCCGCCGTCCGCTGGACAATATCTTTCTCGATCGCATCCTGCGTCTGCTGGCTGACAAGACCCTTATTTAATTCATCCGAAGCCGACCGGAGCGATTTGCTCAGACTTCCCAGGCGGTCATACAGGCGATCCAGTTCATCCTGCATATCTTCCATCGTATTGGAAAGCGCCTGTGTGTTGCTGTTAATATCCGTCACCGCATCGCGCGCCGTCTGTAAATACGGAATCATGACCGTCGTCTGATCCGTGACCGCCTGCAGATCGGCAAGCGCCTGTGTCGAGAGCGCCTCGATCTGTTTCCGGTTCGCACTGACGGTTCCACGCGCCTGATCGAGATTTGCCAGACCGCCCTTCACGCCGGAAACATCCGACTTCATGGATTCCATCGTCTTTAACAGCGCATTCATGCTGTCATACATCTTGTTTCCATCCTCGCGCCAGGTATCTTTCGCCTCTTTCAGATCCTTGATGCGGTTCAGCTCATCCAGGGTCCCCGGAACCATCATCATAATGACTCCGATATTCTCATAATTATCCGTGCCGACCCGGACTGTAAAATCGCCGTCCTCGCCCGGAAGCGCCGCAAACATTGCCGCCTGATAGCTTCCAACCGACTGCACCTGCGCGCCCGGCGCATCGACACTATAGCATTTCTCCATATCAACCGGCACAAGCACGGTCAACACCATATTATTTTTATAATACGCCTTCGCCTTCTCATTCGGGGTCGCCTTTACATTGACCTCAACCAGACCAGACGCCCCCGCCAGTTTGGATGCATCCGCTTCCACTCCATTAAGTTTATAGGAAACGTCAAACGTCCACGGCAGATCGACGCTGTTTTTCGGCATCGTACACTGATAATAAAAACGCGAATTCTTCTCCGGCAGTTTCCATGTGACGGTTCCATCGCCAATTTCCGGCGCCGTGTCGTCCGTCATGTTGACCACCTTGTCATAGGTACCATAATCGGTATATTCGGTCAGTCCATTCGTGGTACAGCCTTTGACCACATTGATCTGCGTTGCCGTTCCATAATAGTCCAGATTGACATACATCGTTTCATCTACCTGAACTCTTGGTGCAGCCGCCCGGACAGGAACTGCCGCACTCGTTACCAGCGTAACCGCTGCCAGCGTCGCCGCCGCTCCTCTTCTAATGATCTTCTTCATGGCTTCCAGCCTCCCTTTTTTCTGTCATCTTCCGTTTCCGGTCTTTTCTTCGTTCTCTCACTTTTCCAAGTAGCCGGAGCTTTCTTCTGTGTTTCTCCCGCGCCTCCGCATCGGAATCTGTTTTCTCTTGAGGACCGCCCGTCTCTGTTATTTCTGTATCTTCCAGCGCTTTCGTTTCAGCTTCGAATTGTTTTCTTTTCGACGTAACTGAATCCACCAGCGGCTTTTTCCCTTTCCACACGGCACCAGCCACGCGTCTTGCCGCCCGTTTCATACGGGCATGGCGGCGTTCGCGCCGTTTTTTGAAAAACAGATGAATCCTCTCAAATTCGTTCTGCATCAGGATATGATCAAACAATACCAGAAATGCCGGCATCAGGGAGCAGACAAAAAGCATACTAATCAGAGCCCCCCGTCCAATCAAATGTCCCAGATCGCCGATCGCCGCGACACTCGATACCTTGTATACAATATATCCGGCACAGGTCAGGATCGAACCGGATGTCAGAATCGCCGGAATACTAAGATTCAGCGTCCCTATCGCCGCTTCCTTCTTATCCATCGTCTTGCGGCATTCCAGATAATTGTTCGTCGTCAGAATCGCATAATCGACGGTCGCACCCAGCTGGATACAGCTCACGATAATGTAGCCAATGAAAATCATCGTGTCTCCGACGATGTACGGTACCGCCATATTGACGAAAATCGCGACCTCAATCGGAATCATGATAAGGAGCGGAATAATCAGTGATTTAAAACTCCACATGACAACCACAAATACGCCGATCAGCGACATCACATTGACACGGCTGTAATCCTTCGTGATCGTCGTCTGGATGTCCTGTGTGGACGGTGTTGTGCCGACCAGATACGAATTTTCCGGATAATATTTCTTCATGATCGCCTGGATCTCATCCGAGCACTGGTACGCCAGCTTGCTCTCGCCCTTACTCTTAACGTAAATAAGGATTCTCGCATAATCTTTTTTATGTAACTGGCTTGTGATGCTGTACGGAAGGAAATCTTCCGGTACGCCCTCCGGGAGCTGCCCGGACAAGGACGTTACACTCTTCATGTATGGCAGGTCTTCCAGCTCATCCGTGAACTGTTTTTCCTTGATAAAAGACGTATCCGGCACGATTGCCATCATCATATTGCTTCGTCCGAATTTCGCTGTGATCAGCTCATCATCCTCATATACCGTCGTTCCCTCGCTGGCGCCGACCGCGTCATTTCCGTAGAGGAAATCGTTCATGCTCTGCGCGGTGTATGCCGGGATCGCCAGCACCGCAATCAGAATCAGCACGATGCGGCGGCTGTTGTAGATACCGTGGCTGAGCTTATCAAACGACGGCAGGAACGAACGATGGGATGTTTTCTCAATCATCGGCGTCATACGCAGAATCATCGCCGGCATGAAAAACACCACTGTCAGAAGACTCAGGACAATACCTTTTGCCAGCACGAGTCCCATATCAAATCCGATATTAAACTTCATAAAACACAGAACGATAAATCCGACGATCGTCGTCAGGCTGCTGGCGAAAATGGAGTTTAATGCCTCATTGATCGCGTTGCTTAACGCGGTCATCTGATCCAGTCCCTTTGCCTTTTCCCTCGCAAACGCGTGGCTTAAGAAAATCGAATAATCCATCGAGCAGGCGAGCTGCAGGACCGCCGACACACTGTTCGTCAAAAAGGATATCCGCCCGATAAACAGGTTCGTTCCTTTGTTCAGGACGATCGCCACGCCCATGACCGTCAGATACAGCACCGGTTCAAACCAGGAGTTCGTCGTCACGGTCAGAATCAGGAAAATAACCACGACCGCCAGCGTCATAATCAGCTTCATCTCGCTCGAAACATTTTCCTGCAGCGATTTATTCTGAACCGCCATGCCGACGTAATGTCCCTTGTCTCCGAGAATGTCCTTGATCTCATCGATCGTCTGGGACGTCCTCTTATCCGTGTCGCCGTTTACAAAAACAATATCCATAACCGCCGTATTATCCTTGTAATACTCATCAACACTATTAAAGTTGATAAATGCATCCGCCGCGTATACGCTGGTCGATGTATCGAGCCACATGACCTGATCGACTCCGTCCAACGCCTCTATTTTATCCTTGTAGGCTTTCGCCTCATAAAGCGAAACATCATCAATCATGATGCGCCCCGTGCCGGGGTAGCCGAATTTCTCTTCCATCAGGTCCAGTCCCTGTTTGGACTGGACGGTCGACGGCAGGTATTCCGTCAGATCATAGTTGATCTCGACAAACGGCGCCATGAGCGCTGATATCAGCACCAGAACCAGAAAGACAATCTCGATCGCCCTGCTCCGCTCAATGATGAATTTCGGCAGGGAGAAGGCTTCTTTTTCCGTCTGTTTTTCTTCTTTGCGTTTATGTAAAAATTTCAGTTTCATGCCTACTTGCTCCTGTCATACAAAGATTGCGATCCTTACCGCATCAAAATAATCATATAATAATGCTTATCGCCGACCTGCTGATGTGCAACACCCATTTCCTTATAATAAATCACCCGGTCCACGCGCTTTTTCTCGTCGCTGTCGTGATTACGCAGAAGCTTTTCTTCTGCCTGCGTCACATCATCACAGTTGATGAGGTAAATCTCCGTATGACGTCTCGCAGTGCTTTCCCCGATGGATTTGAGGTAATCATCAAGTGTGCCTTCATCCGGGATCCGGCTGCTTCCATAGCCCTTACTGCGTGCCATCGCCAGACGGTGTTCGGCGATCTGCTGTAATTTTCCATTTAAAATAAAGCTGGCATCTTTATCGTAATCTTTTTTGTCATCGTCATAGTAATCTTCTTCCTCATCCCCGTCAAACGCGTCCGCCTTCAGCTCATTTAAGCTGTCCGCCATCGCCTGGGTATCTGCATCCAGAAATGCCAGCGTGTACGCGCCGCCGCCCGTGTTTTTCTTCTTTTTGGCGTTCGCCAGGCTGCCGTCCGCGTTGATCGTATACTGCGTCTCATCCTTTGTGAAGGTCGTTCCCTCCATCGCGCCGCTGTCTTTCAGGAAATAGTATTTTCCGTCGATATTCTGCCAGCCAGTCGCCATCGCGCCGTCCCCTTGCAGATAATACCAGGTTCCATTTTCCTGCTCCCAGCCCGTTTTCATCAAACCGTCTGCTCCGAGCAGGTACCATTTTCCGCCCATCTGCTGCCAGCCCGTCAGGTAAGAACCGTCCATTCCCACCAGATAATAACCATTCTCCACCGGCTGCCAGACACCCGCATCATCCGCAAGCACTGTCTGGGCGGCAGACGCTGAGAAAAGGAGACTTACTCCTGCGATTCCTGCCAGCCGTACTATCTTATGTCCCAGAACCGCTTTCAGCGCCCTTTTTAACCCCGGCGCCGTCCGCTTTTCTTCCTTCTTCATCCACAAATTTCTGTCCTTCATACGCTGTCCTCACTCTTCTTTATGCTTATTGATCGGATCCATCTGTTTCCAGTTCCACCCCCCGTGCCGTTAAAAGTGCCCGGAGCATCGCCGCCAGCTCCTTTTCCGAGATCCGGCTGCTGTCAATCAGCATATCATAACTTGCTTTATCCGCCCATGTCTTTTTTGCATAAAAATTATAATAATTTTTCCGTATTTTATCCGCTTGTTTGATCAGGTATTCAGCTTCTTTTTCATCTGTCTCGTAACGCCGCATAATCTCCTTCACGCGCGCCTCCATCGGAGCATATATAAATAGAGAAATAAGCCCTTCTGTCTCCTCCAGGATCTTGTCAGCGCAGCGTCCCACGATGATGCATGGACCTTTCTTCGCATACTCCCGGATCAACTGGGACTGCACGACAAACAAGGTATCATTCATCGGCTTTCCATAACCGGTAAACGGATTGCACTTGGCCGGAACCTTAAAAAGGAAACGGTTCGCCTTCATCTCGTCCGCCTCTTCCAGTTCCTCCATCTTAAATCCGCCGCACACCGCTGCTTCCTCTATCAGATGGCGGTCATAACAGGGAATTCCCAGTTCCTTTGCCAGAGACTGCCCCAGATTATGGCCGCCGCTTCCAAACTCTCTTCCGATTGTAATGACAAAATTTTTCATACCAGATTCCACCTTCGTATCTATTTCCTTTTGCTTTCGCATATGCTGCAGGTTCTCATAGCCGTTCCTTTCCCGATTGTCAACCACTCCTGCCGTCTGTGAAACGTTCCATACAAAAGACTTCTTCGCAGTGAACAGTTACATCTAAAATAGAGCATATACAACTCATGTCTGTTTAATTGACATTTGTTCATTTTTGAACTATAATGCATTATACTAAGTTGTTCGAATGAATACAATAATCATTTTTACGTCAGTTGTATTTTAATCAACATTTCATCACATTATGTTTGTTTTTTGTATCTGGTGTGCCCATTTTTACTTATTTTTAATACTCCCTTCATCCACAGCCTCCGATACACAGTCATACGGCGTTTCCCTGTCTGGAAACGTTCAGAAAGGAAGTCACTATGAAAGAAGAAATACTCGACCGGCGTGTACGAAAGACGAGACGCCAGTTAAAAGAATGCTTAACCCGCCTCCTCAAAGAAAAAAAAATTCATGATATCACGGTACGCGAACTCGCCGAGATGGCTGACATCAACCGCGGCACCTTTTATCTTCATTATAAAGATGTCTTTGACCTGATGGATCAGATCAAAAATGAGCTGATCGAGGAGGTTGAGTCTGTCCTGACGCACCATCCCGTTCCCGAACTGGTAGCGCGCCCTTCCCTCGCACTCTCAGAACTATTTCCTCTTGTACAGGAAAATGCAGAGATTGTTTCTATCTTAATAGGAGAAAACGGTGATCTGAATTTTGTCAACCGCCTGAAACGCATTGTCAGCGATAAATGTTTAAAAGGCTGGCTGGATCTCAAATGTTCCAGCGATCCGGATACGCTCGCGGCATTTTCCGCCTTTATCGTTTCCGGCTGTGTCGGTACCGTTCAGTACTGGATCGAAAGCGGCATGAAGGAATCCACAGAACAGATGGCAATCTTGACAGAGGACTTTATCTTAAAAGGCATCCGGGTGCTGGAAAATCCGGCTTGACTTTCACGAAATTCCGTGCTTTAATAAAACTGCAATTTTTAAAAATAGGTAATTGCGAAACTCAAAATTGAAATATAAGAGCAGTTA
>NZ_CAKVZK010000027.1:0-42681 GCF_934835585.1 Clostridium sp. AF02-29
TTTATTGTGGATAACTGCTCTTATATTTCAATTTTGAGTTTCGCAATTACCTATTTAGTAGGTATCATAAATGTGGTGTTTTTATAATGATACAATATCTCTATGCCTCTTTCGTGTTAAGATTCCATTAAAAAGAGGAAATCTTACAGCGACAGATCTCCCTTCGCCCGCGCCCTCCGGTCGCGGATCGACTGGATCACCGGCACCAGGAACATTGCGACGATACCGCCCGCAAATCCATTGTTATAGAGGTTCATGCCCCCATACACGATCCCGACATTGAGCGCCACCGACGCGTGCAGAAAACCGGCTAACACGCCGCATAAAATTCCAAACTCTCCGGCGATCGGCGCCAGCGTCGTGGAAAAGAGCAGCGCCAGAAGTGCCGACGGATTCGTGATATCCCACGCCCGGACGGTACTCGCAATGCAGACGCCCGCCATGATCGGGAAAATATTCCGCAAATGTTTTCCAGTCGCACTGAATCCAACGATGGTAAAGATTCCGCCGATCGTCGGTCCATTTAGGTTTCCGCCGACTGCCAGCACAAAGAAGGTCGCAAACAGACCATTGAGTCCCATGTTGAGAAGCGTCACCGCACCGCCCAATTCCAGCAGGTAATCGGTACCGCCGATTCCCGTTGTCCCAAGGAGTTTTTCATACCCTAAAAGTGTATCTTTTCCGCGCCACAGCACTGCCACCACCGACATGCCTGCAAACAGGACAAATAGCAGCCCTAAAAGCATCGCATCATTGCCGGAGGACCAGATAAGACGCGCCTCCGTCTCAATTCCAAAGGACTTAAACGTGGAGACCAGGACCGTCGCAATGATGCCAGAGGCAAATCCCACATTATAAAGGGAATATCCCTTATGGGCATAGTGAGAATGCGTCGCGAGCGGTGGAAGCACGAATCCGATACAGATTCCCACCAGAATCGTCACACAGAAGCGCTGCCAGATCGGCAGCTCCACCACGTGCATCAGCTGTGTGATGATCGGAGACAGGCTCGTTCCGTAGATGCCGACATAAATATAGTTGGATAAGTGCATTTTATGATATTTGGCATAGAGAAATACACCCAGAAAAATCGCCCAGATATTCATCAGATTTTTTCCGAACAAAGAGAATCCAAACATCAGACAGCAGGACGTGATCGTATGCCCGTCCATCTCCATCCCAAGACTATAGACAAAGTAGATGCTGATAAGCGCCATCATCCCGGCATTGACAAACGCGGCTCCCATGCCGCCGACCGCAATATAATCGGTGATCAGGAAATCCGGCTCCCATATGATCTCATAGATACCAGTCACAATGGAATCAAACGGCTGTATAATCAGCCCCACTGAAATGAAATAGATCGGAATCAGTGCCAGAAGAAAGAATTTCATCTCTCTGGACAAAGATTTCACTGTAGTCATATACGCACACCTTTCAAAAAAGGGATGCAAAAAAGATTCCGCATCTTTGCACCCCGACTGTTAACATTCTATAAAAATGGTTACTATTCTATTGTATTGGATTTTCAACTGTTTTGCAACTGATTTTTTCTCACTGTAACCCGTTATGAAACCCGTCCGGCAGAACCGGCTGCCCCCATTCTCATGTGAAATTGTTACTCTTCCTCCGGCGCACTTCCCAGCACATAACCGCGCTCTTCCAATATTTCGCGCAGCTCATCAACCACCGCCCCCAGCTCTTTACCTTCCTCGTCGATCGTGATGTCCGCGTATTTCTCAAAATACGAGATCCTCTCATGGTAGAGATCCAGAAGTGTCATGCCGTCTTTCAGCGCCACGCCGCGGTCCTTGACATCGCCGACGCGTTTTACCAGCTCGTCATAAGTAATTTTCAGATAGACAACCAGTCCGATGGATTTTAAATGTTCCATCGCTTCCTTTCCGTAGATCACGCTGCCACCCGGTGCGATGACCGCCTGCTCGGCTTCCACCCCCGCGTTGACGCGATTCTCCACATCGAGAAATCCGTCCAGTCCCTGTTCTTCGATGATCTCGCGCAGACGCTTACCTTCCTGTTCCTGAATCAGCAAATCCACATCTATAAAGGAATAGCCCAGTCTCTTTGCTAAAAGCACTCCGACCGTGCTCTTTCCTGCGGACGGCATACCAATCAGGGTTACATTATTTTTCATCTTTGGCACCTCTTCTTTTTCTTTACACTCCATCCAAATGTTCCAAGAAGCTCTGAAAGCCCATAATAGCCGCCATGCGAATACACAATCGGTTCCGCCTTTGCAAGCTCCAGGCTGCCGCGCTCGTTGAGCCACTGCTCGTCCACGCTGACACCCGTTACCTCTGCCAGAAACATATGATGTGACCCCAGTTCCTTGACTTCGGTCACCCGGCACTCGATCGCGACCGGGCTTTCGGCGATCACCGGCGCTTTCACCGTCTGCGCCGGAACCGGTGTGAGCCCTGTCTCCTTCCATTTATCCACATTCCTGCCGGAGCGGACGCCGCAGTAATCGGTCGCATACGCCATCGACTCCGTCGCCAGGTTGATGACAAACTCACCGCTCTCCCGCAGCATATGGTAAGAATAGCGCTCCGGGCGCACCGAAATGTACGCCATCGGCGGGTTCGTACAGATCGTGCCCGTCCAGGCAATCGTGATGATGTTGCTGTTTCCTTCGCCGTCCGCCACTGTGACCAGCACCGCCGGAACCGGATAAATCATATTGCCCGGCTTCCACTGGGCGCGCGGTCCCGGAGTGTTCCGGGTCTCCACCCGTTTTTTCAACTGTCCTTCCGGGTTCTGCCTTGCTCCTCCCCGGCGACGCTCTTCTGGCTTTCCAGCCGCTCTCTTCTGTGCCATCCCTATATCCTCTTAATCGTTGTCCGGGAGAAGTTTGATCCGGACCATGATCTGTTTCACCATGCTTCCTTCCGGCAGGCTCATATCATCGATATGCGTCTGTGCCGGCAGATCGCCCTCTTCCTCCAGCTCCAGGCTGATCCAGTTGTACGCTGCCTCCCGCGCATTTTCCACCGCATCTTCCAGATCCGGACCTTCCGCCTCGCAGCACTCCAAATCCGGGAAATATGCATCATACCCTTTTCCATCTTTCTTAGGCGTAAAAACCGCCGGATATACAAATGTCATGGTATCCTTCCTTTCCGTCCGACCTTCCTGCCCTGCACGAACTATCACTGGATTTTCCGTATGAAACAATCCCGTCCGCGCACTGTCACCTGATTTACTGCTCCAGTGTCACTGTCAGTGCCGGAATCAGCTGTTTCTTTCTGGAAACAACGCCCGGCAGTGTTGCCGTCTGCTTCAGTTCTTCATTTGCATCACCTACGTGGAACGCATCTGCCACAACCTGTGCCGCCCCCTGTCCAACACAGAGAAGTTCGGTCGTCTCCGTCAGGATATTCGTCAGCATAAAGAAGATCATATCCAGACCTTCGTCCTCACGCGCCTTCTCCATAAACGGCAGCATACGGTTCTTCAGCTTTCCAAGTTCCTCTGCATTCAGGGAGTTGATCTGACCGACGCCGAAGTTTGTCTTTCCAGCTGAGAATTTCTTGAAATCCAGATACAGAATCTCTGCATCGCTCTTGCCCTTTAACTCGCTGCCTGCCTCAAACATCTGGTTTGCGAACTCATCCAGCTTGATGCCTGCCATCTCAGCCAGAGAAACCGCTGCCGCCCGATCCATCGGTGTGCAGGTCGGAGAACGGAACAGAAGCGTATCGGAGATGATCGCACTGCAGAGCAGACCTGCGATGGTCTTGTCGATCTCCAGCCCCTGTTCGCGGTACATCTGGAAGATGATCGTTGCCGTACAGCCGAGCGGCTGGTTACGGAAGAAGACCGGTCCGACCGTCTCCACAGTACCCAGACGATGGTGGTCAATCAGCTCCAGGATATTGGCATTCTCGATGCCGTCTACCGCCTGACCGCGCTCATTGTGATCGACCAGAATCACGTTCTTGCCGCGCGCACCCAGTAAGTTACGGCGGGAAATCAGGCCTTTGTATTTGCCTTCTTTATCGAGTACCGGGAAATGACGGAAACGCTTGCTTGCCATCACATCCTTAATATCATCGATGAAATCATCTGTATCGAAGGTGATCAGCTTCTCAGTCTTCATGAAATAGCTGATCGGCATACTCTGGTTAATGAGACGGGCTGCCGTGTAGGTATCATACGGAGTTGTGATGACGGTACAGCCGCGCTCCTGTGCCAGTTTTTTGATCGTCATGGAAACGCCAGCGCCCTCACACACGATGATACAGCTTGCACCCATCTCGATCGCGCACAGCTGCGACTCATAGCGGTTGCCGAGGATAACCAGGTCGTTCTCTTCAATATAATATTCCATCATATCCGGATTAGCTGCCGCAATCAGGACTTTTCCTTTATCAAAGTACTCTTTCTCATCGCCAACAAAAATCGCGCCCTCCAGGGTCTCGATGATATTTGCATACTGGGTGCATGCCTTGGAAAGAATGCTGCTGTCGTATACATTCATATAAGAACGGGTGATATCGCCGACTGTGATCAGACCTTCCAGTATATTCTTATCGGTAACAGCCGGAAGTGTTACCAGACCGTCCTCCTGCATCAGGTTCCATGCTTTTCTCAGGGAAATATTCTTGGAAACACCTGGCGTCTCGCGGATCTCAATATCCTTGACCTGCGTTTTGACGGATTTAATCAGTTTCGGCACATCTACCTTAAAGTAATCCAGTACGAAGGTTGTCTCCGGGTTCAGTTCTCCGGCACGGCACGGTACATATTCGCCGCCCGTCTGAAGTGTTTTGAAATTCGCATAGCCGATTGCAGAACAAATCGAATCCGTATCCGGGTTTTTATGTCCAATTACAATCGTTTTCTTTGCTTTTTCTGCTGCCATTTTTTCCTCCTGATTCGCACCGTGCGCTGCAAATTCTGCCATTTTTCTTTCTATCCTCTGTTTTGATAGAGAAACCTCTGATTCATGAAACTTTTTTGTACAAAATCGCCAATTTTCATAATCTGTTTACACGGTGTTCATATTTTATTCATATCTTATTTTTATACTAAAAGCATAAAAGATTTCACTTTTCAAATTTGTTTTATAGTGATTTTGCACATAGATTTTTCATAATTGCCCCGGATGCTTGACCGCTCCGGGGTCTCCTCTTGTCTACAGCATTTTTCGGCATATCTGAACGTTTTTCTATCCCTATTTCCTTCAAACGTCCAGACCATTTACCCTGCACTCTGTCACTCAAAACAAGGCGCCTAATCTAAGATCAGTCTTGCCGCCCCATAGATACCTGCATCATTTCCCAATGTTGCCAGGCGGACCTCGCCCTTATTCTCAGAGATCGGGGTCAATTCGCGGTAATAGCGGTCAATCCAATCTGTTAAAAAAGTCCCCGCCTTGGATACGCCGCCTCCGATGACGAAAATCTCCGGATCCACGGTCATCGAAATGGTCGCCAGCGCCCATCCGAGATAATAGCACACGGTGTCCATAACCTCCAACGCCAGTGCATCCCCGGCTTTTGCCGCATCCAGCACATTTTTTGCGGTGATCGCATCACCGTAGGCACGCATCAGCGATGCATCCGGCTTTGCCGCCATCTTCCGTCTCGCCTCCCTGGCGATACCGGTCGCGGACGCTACCTGTTCCAGACAGCCGTGTCCGCCGCAGTTGCAGGTTTCTTTCTCGCCCTCGCGGATATGGATATGACCGATCTCGCCGCCCAGTCCGTGGCGTCCTGCAACGATCTTCTGATCGTGTACCACGCCGCCGCCGACACCGGTTCCCAGCGTCACCATCACGATATCATGGCAGCCCTTGCCGCCGCCCTGCCACATCTCGCCGAGCGCCGCCACATTAGCATCATTACCGGAGCGGACCGGCATTCCATCTAATAACTCACTCAAAATCTTCTGCGGGTTCAGATCGCGCCATCCTAAGTTGACGCAGACCTCCACATAGCCGTCCGGCTGCACCGGTCCCGGAAATCCCATGCCTGCGCCGATCACGGCATCCATCGGAATTCCCCGCTCGTTCAATTTCTTCCTGATCGAAGCGGCTACATCCGGAAGAATGTACGCCCCATTCTCTTCCTTGCGGCTCGGAACCTCCCACTTATAAACAAGCGTTCCGTCCGTCTCAAAAATACCAATCTTAACCGTCGTTCCGCCGACGTCTATCCCAATACATTTTTTTTCCATGTCTGGATCCCTTCCCTTACGGCTGCACTGACAGCCTTTCTTCTATGCCCTCATCTTTTTTCTGCGCTGGCTCTTATTATACGCAATGCATCCCCGTTTTGCAAGGTTTGGAAAGCAAAATACACCTGCCTGCCGGAGAAAGGCGCATTTCTGCTTAAGCGGTACCGCATTCTTTTCTGCCGACAGACAGGTGCCTGTCTTTTATCTTATTTTTTTACCAAAATCAGCATTATTTCAGGCTCTTAGCCACCTCTACCACATGCTCAACGGTAAAGCCGAACTTCTTGAACAGAAGCCCTGCCGGTGCGCTGGCGCCGAAACTTTCCATCGCGATGATCTTGCCGTCTAAGCCGGTGTACTTGTCCCAGCCGAAGCTTCCAAGCGCCTCTACTGCTACACGGCGGCGTACTTCTCTCGGAAGTACGGACTCCTTGTACTCCTCGCTCTGCTCCTCGAACAGATCCATACACGGCATGGAGACTACGCGGACTTTCTGACCTTCTGCTGCCAGAGTCTCTTTTGCATGAACCGCCAGAGCTACCTCGGAACCGCTGGCAATCAGAATTAACTCCGGTGTGCCCTCGCAGTCGTCGATGATGTAGCCGCCCTTTAATGCCTCACGGCTGCTGCCTGCCATCGGCTCCAGATTCTGTCTGGTCAGCACCAGTGCGGTCGGTGTGTGCTCGGAAGTAACAGCACTGTACCAAGCTGCCTCTGTCTCGGTCGCATCGCACGGGCGGAATACATGGAAGTTCGGCATCGCACGCAGCGCTGCCATCTGCTCGATCGGCTCATGGGTCGGTCCATCCTCGCCAACGCCGATGCTGTCATGCGTAAATACATAGGTCAGCGGCACGCCCATCAGTGCAGACAGTCTTGCCATCGGTTTGCAGTAATCACTGAATACAAAGAAGGTCGATACATACGCACGCAGACCGCCGTGCAGCATGATGCCATTTCCGATCGCTGCCATCGCAAGTTCGCGGACACCGAAGTGCAGGTTACGTCCAGCTCTGTCCTCCTTGGAGAAGTCGCCCGCATCCTTCATGTTGGTCTTGTTGGACGGTGCCAGGTCAGCAGAACCGCCAAACAGGTTCGGCAGAACATCCTTGATGTAGTTGATCAGGCGTCCGGAGATCGCACGGCTTGCTTCCGGTTTCTCCTGTTTTGCCCAGAATCCGGCGTCATCTTTCAGCGCCTCGCCCGCCTTTGCATTGTGATACTGGTTCCAGAGCGCTTCCATCTCCGGATATTCCTCGCAGTAAGCGGCAAACATCACGTTCCATGCAGCTTCTACCTCTGCCTTCTGCTCTGCGATCTCGGAGTAGTTTTTGTATACCTCTTCCGGTACGAAGAACGGCTCTTCGCTCGGCCAATTTAAGTTCTTTCTGAGTGCTTCCACATTCTCCACGCCCAGCGGCTCGCCGTGTGCGCTCGCCTTGCCCTGTTTTGCCGGGCAGCCGAAGCCGATCTGCGTCTTGATGGTGATAAAGGACGGATGCTCGGTATCTGCCTTTGCAGCCTCGATCGCCTTGCCGATCGCGTCGATATCATTGCCATCTTCTACAGTGATCGTCTGGAAACCAAATGCCTGCATACGCTCCTGTACATTCTCACGGAATGCGATGTCGGTGCTTCCCTCGATGGAGATGCGGTTGGAATCATAGAGAACAATCAGCTTGGAAAGTCCCAGGGTACCTGCCAGAGAGAATGCCTCAGAGGAAATGCCTTCCATCATACATCCGTCGCCGCCCAATACATAGGTGTAATGGTCAACTACCGGATAGTTTTCTTTGTTGAATACGCTTTCCAGATGTGCCTCAGCCATCGCCATGCCGACTGCCATACCCATACCTGCGCCCAGCGGACCGGTCGTCGCCTCAACGCCAACGGTATGACCATATTCCGGATGTCCCGGAGTCTTGGAATCTAACTGGCGGAAGTTCATCAGATCTTCTTTGGAAAGATTTCCGTAGCCAAACAGGTGCAGCAGAGAGTACAGCAGCATGGAACCATGACCGCCGGATAAGATGAAACGGTCTCTGTTCTCCCACTTCGGGTTAGCTGGGTTATGGTTCATATGATGTGCCCACAGTTCATAAGCCGCTGCTGCACATCCCAGCGGAAGTCCCGGATGACCGGAATTTGCCTTCTGGATTGCGTCTGCGGATAAAATCCGGATCGCGTTTACGGATAATGTGTCAATCTGATTCATAAGTAACCTCCTGCTATGTATCTTAATTTTAAAAACTAAACGTGTGTTATTTGAGGCGGATCTCGCGCATCCGGTCGCCGCCGCTGATAATCAGTGAATTGAACGCGCGGCCGCGTGTTACCTGCGCCACAGAGAAATCAAACTCCCCGGCAAACCGCTCCTTGCCGGACAGACTGTAGACCCGGCAGGAATTTTCGTTATTTAGGATGACGAAATCGCCCTGTATATTTATGTTACGCCACGAATACGAGAACTCTGCCGTACCCATAGCGGTTCCATCGGATTTAAACATGCTCAAACGGCTCTCACTTCCGCCCTCGGTGTTGTCCGAGATGACCGCCACATAGTCCTTCGACCATGCCACGCCGCGGACTTCCCCGTCGATCTCCGCCTGGCGCACCAGCGCCGGGCTTGTTACATTTTCCAAAGAGAAAAATGCCACCTGATCATCCGCAAATGCACACGCGTGATCCTCGTCGAGAAACCGGACGCGCGGACAGATGCTGTCTCCCAGCTCATCAAAACCTCCGACCAGACGGTCTGGATAATTCTTTCCATATTCGGAGAAATTGTAAAATACAATCCGGTTTTTGAGTGCCCCGTCCTGCAGATACAAGTCGGAAAGCATGACCTGCGTACCATCCGGCGATAAGGAAACGTCCATCAGGTAACCATTTCCCGACATAACCGTCTTGATCGCCCAGTCAAGCTCGCTGCCGTCTTTCTTGAAAAAGGTCACATACGAAGCATTGCTGTCCTCCACCAGCGCCGCCACGATGCCGTATGCCGATACGCTGACGCGCAGGATCGGCAGAAGCGTCGTCGCCTGTCCCTGGCTTCCGGTCTTATCCACAATATAAATATCATTGCCCTGCTGGTCCCCGATCACGGCATAATCGCCGTTGACATAGCAGATCGGTGATTTCAGCTCATAACTCATCGACCAGACCGCCTTGCCGGTCTTGTCCAGATAGGAAGCTCCGTCCTTCGTGTATTTCAGTACATTTTCCCCAAACGGGACAAATTCCGTCGTGCTGCTCTCACTCGCCGCAATCTCTTTTTCCCACGCCACCGTATAGTCCGTGTAGGCATGGTTATCTTTATAATACATAAAACCAGCCGCCAAAAGCGCCGCGATTAACACCGCCGTCAGCACCCTGCGGAGACGTTTCCGTCTGGAATGGCGCTCGGCTTTCTCCGCCACCTCTTCCTCATTTTCTCCGTGGCTTATGCCCCGGCGGGGAAACATGTCCTGCGTGGCGGTGTCGATCACACGCCCTCTCAGCTGCTTTTTCTTCTGTTCCCGTTCAATCGGGTTCATCTCACTCATTTTTTTATCTCCTGTAGCTGGACTGCCATCTTGATTATACACTATTTTAGATGGTTTGGCATTATCTTTTTGCTATTCTCCGGACACATCCGGCAGCACCAGTGTCTGCCCTGCGATAATGCGGTTTTCATCGGTCAGATGGTTGACCGCAAGGATATCGTCCAGATGACGGATATTGCCATAAAGCTTAAAACAGATCCCATAGAGCGTCTCCCCGTCCCCGACCGTGTACGTGCCGCCGGGCTTCAAGTTTGTGACCGGATAGTCCTGTCCCGCCGTCGAATTGCCGCCCGGATTCGGCAGGTCGCGCTGTGCCTCCGGCTCCGGCAAAATGTACGGGGCTTTCGTCTCCGCCACTTTTCCGTTCTCTTCGCTCTGCCCACCGGAAGCCTGTCCATTCTGTCTGCCTGCTATGGCAGTGCCCTCTGTATCTCCATCCGCCGCGCTCTCAAGTGTCCATTTATGCGCCTGTCCTCCGTTTTCCGCTGTTGTTCCGTCTGCATCCACATCCGCGCCGGCCTCGCCGCTCTCAAGCGGCGTCACACTGCCGCGGAGCTGTTCCACCGTGACCGCCTCTTTCCCGTCCGCAGTGCCCCGCACACCATCCGGGAGGACGGATACCAGCACACTCTCCATCTCGCGCATTTTCTGGTAATTGCCGAAAAGCACCACGCCGCCGGCAAGCACCGCGACCGAAAGCACGCCGCACAGCGTCCCCAGCGCCCGGATCGTCCCGTAACGCGACGCTGCCTCCTGCTGCCGTTCTTCCATCCGGTTACGGAAATCGCGGATCACCCGATCGCCGGTGCCTGTCTCCACCCGGCGGGCGTCCTTCCGCAGAATCATATAGTCCTGCATCATCTGGTTTTTCTCGTAATATATATGATATCCTTTCAAACGGTAAAACCCGTCCTCCGACATCACATAGTATGCCGCCTCACCGTCCACACCGCTGTTTATGTACATGAGCTGGTTTTTCCCACCGAAATACTGCTTGTGCAGCCGCCAGTAGGTCAGGGGACTTAACATACACCCCGGCGCGCCGCAGATAAACCACCCCTGCACGGTCTTTTTTGGAAATGTCTCCTCCATCCGCTGGTATGCCTTTTTCCATGCCGCCTCCGAAAAGACAATCTTCTCCCCGGACGGCACAACCTCCTCCATCTCCAGCGCCCCGTCCACAAAGAGGCACGGAACCTCCTGCTGTGGATCCGAATTTCCGAGCAGCAGCCCGACCCGGAGTCCCGGTCCGCCGGATGGATATACCTGTTTCAAATACGTGTTTACATAATCTTCCACATACAACCGAACCACCTCATCCCGCTCGCCGATCTGCCGGATATTTTTCGGCAGTTCTGCGCGGGAACCAGAATATTCTCCCATATGTTCACCCCGCTATGATAGATTCTCCTGAAACCGGGTCTGTACTTGCTTCCATGATTTGATTGCTGCACCGTGCAGCATTTTCAGTGCTGAAAATACCTGCTCAAATACAGTAACATGATTTTCCGTAATTTCAGGAGTATGATGAATTTCTTTCCGCCTATCATAACGCCGATTGCATGCAAAATTTGTCAAACGGAGGCAGCATCCAGGCAAAAATTTTCGACAAGCCCGATCCCCGCGCTGATGCAGTCTGCCAGCTGCATGACGAGTGCCAGGCGGATACTCTGCAGCATCATCGGATCGTAATGGCTGCAGCCCGCCACGATGCCGGTGATAAAGAGATCTCCGACCGCGTGAAGCTCCTTGCAGACGCCAAGCCCCGGCTTTAAAGACCCGCGCCCTAACGTGACATAGCCGACGTGGCTTTCATCTCCAACCGAGGCATCGACCGCCACCACCAGTGCATCCGGGTAGCCATTTTTTAAAACCTGCACGTAATGTTCCAGGTTCATCGCGTGCACGGGGCGATCAAGTGTTCCAAATACCAGCGTACCGCGCCGCCGTTCCTGTTTGAGTTTATATCCGATCAACGGTCCCAGACTGTCTCCGGTCGAACGATCCGTGCCGATGCAGAGGAAAACCAGTTTCTTTTTATGCCTTCGGGTCATTTCTTCCTGAATCAGCCCACTTAACTGCCCTGCCAGCTCTCCCACCGCGTCCCGGCGGGCTGAATTGTAGTAATATATCTCCGGACTGCCACCGAACCGGCTGCGTCCCCGTCTGTTCATCTCCCACACCGTCCTGTTTTCTCCCTGCCTGTTGGACAGGGGTTGTTTTACCTTTATTATAGGCGGGGTGGCAGGAAATTATGCGAAAATTGAAGGATATATACACGGACGAAAAAAGATGTGACAGAAGGTAGCTTTACAGCGCCCGGTGTCACATCTTTTTTCTGGTTGTTCCTATATCTAATTATTTATTTTTATGAAATAATTTCCACAGTTTACTTTCCGCCGCGTTCGCGGTACTCTGCGATGACCTCGCTTAAATTAACGGCTGTGCTGTTATCCAGAATATGTTTCAGCGCGTCCAACTTTTCTGGATTCAAAAATTCCTTGCCTAAGTAGCACTCGTAGGTATCTGTGATAAAGATTCTCTTTTCCTTGATTACCGTCTCAGTATAGTGCAGGCGGCTCTCGACCTCCTGATGGGCTTCTTTGAGTTGTTCGAGCTTTGCACGGCTGTTGCCGGTGATCTCATCAGTCAGGATGGTTTTTGTCACATTTTCGAAGGTGTTTAATGCGTCCTTTTTCTTCTTCGCCGTCTCCTCCAGATCCTGCTCCATCTGGGAGATCTCATCGTCGTATTTTTCCAGATCGTAGAGCGCTTCACTGCGATCCCGGCGGATCGAGGAGGTGATCACCGCGATCTTGCGGTTGTTCGCCGCGATCAGACTGCGGATCGAACGTCCTTCCTGCAGCGCCGCCAGATGGCGATCCTTCGTCCAGTTTCCAATCAGGATATACAGTCCGCCAAAAACAACCACATCCACGCCGTAGATCATCGCCAGGTATAAAGTCTTCTGTTCTGGAAGCAGCTTGTAGATGCCGCACGGGATCAACAGGAAACAGATCGCAAAAGTAATCAACACCGTCAGAAATTCTTTGAATCCCCTCGGGAAATACAGCGCATAGTACAGTGGACTTTTGCAGACAAATGGAACACGATCCGACTGGAACAGCGTCCGCATCCGCACGGCAAGCTCTCGGTTGTGCGCGTGAAGCTCCTGCGTTTCTTCCTTAATCCGCTCTTTGATGCCCTGGTTTTTCGCCTTTTCGCGGCGTGTCCGCGTGCGTTTCAGCTTATCCTGCAGCTTCCCAAGCTCATCGTCATAGCTTTTTTCAATCTCATCCCGGCGCTTTTTCACGGTCGAATTCACGGCATCCGCCACCGCTTTCCGCTCCGTCTCCAGCACGCGCAGACGCTTTTTCTCTTCCTGAGCAAGCGTCTCCTCCTGTTTTTCAAACTCCGCCAGCTCCACCACTGCCTGTCTGGCGTCTTCCAGAAATGTTTTCACATCCGTTATCGCCTGTGCCATCTCGCCCCTCCCGGTCTTTGTCTTTTTGTAACGGCTGCCTGCCCTTTATTCTTCCAGCACCTGTATCTCCAGATAATCGAAATCGATGCTCTCGATAAAGTTGTCCTGGGTAAAACGCGCCTTATCGTGGCGTTTGAACTCCTCGATCGTCTTATCCAGCCAGACCGGATGCCCCAGATCAAAGGCATAGCAAATCTGGTCGATCGCGTCAAACACCATCGCCGTTCTCGACATTGTATAATCACCGTTGCTGATCACAATATCCCTAAGCATCCGGTTTTCCTTCATCATTTTTCCCCAAAGACGAAACATCCTGCCGTTCCTTTCCCGCTGTCAAATTTCATTTTTACCGTGTCCGGATGTTCTCTCCGGACATCTCTTCTCACAATCTTATGTCCAGTATATCAGCTTTTTTAAGAGTTGACAAGGCGGGGCTTTTCGGCAAAATTCACTGCCACTGTGTCATCGTGCAGCACTTCCCATTTTCAAAAGAAACTGCAGATCTTCCTCAATCCCCCGCACATTTCCAGAAACGTCCATCGCATACTCCATGACCCACTCGGCATCCGGCGTCGCCTGCTTTGCCAGTTTTAAGAAACCGTCAAAATCAAGTGTTCCCTCATGAATCCTCTGATGGCTGTCGTGGACACCGTCGTTGTTGTGGAGATGGTACGCCACAATCTGGTCCGCCAGCGCGTTTACGACCCGCTTAAGCGACCAGCCGTTCGCCCAGGCGTGCCCGATGTCGATAAGCACCGCATACTGTTCCCGGCGGCACAGATCGATAAATTCCTGCTCATCGAAGAGACGGTTTCCGCGCTCCAGAACTCCGGCATTCTCCACGACCACCCGGGTCCCCGCCTCCTCACACAGCTGTTTCACGGTGTAATAATTTTCACAGGAAACGCGGACACGGTCTTCCTTCTCGCCCGGTATGATGCGGCAGTTGTTGTGATGATAAACGAGATATTTGCTTGAAAGCTCTTTCGCATACGAAAGCGTCTTTTCAAGCAGCTCCATCGTGCGCGCATACTCTACAGTCCCCTCCGCTGCCGAATGCTCTGCCTGATAATATGGACCATGGAAGCTGACCGGGACTTCCTTTAAGAGCGGCATGGCGTCCCGCAGGTTCTTCTCAAAGCATTCCTCATGAAACATCGGGAACACCTCGACACCCACCTGTCCTGGAAACCGTTTGAGGTACGGAAGGATCTGACCGAACTCGCTGCCTTTATACATATTAGTGCTGATAAGAATTTTTTTCATGATTGCATGTCTCCTCTTCAAAATATACGTTCAGAATCTTGTTTTGAAAACACTTTTTTCGCTCTATTATCTCTATTCTTACTGGGCGATCGCCTTTTCCAATTTCGGCACCGCCAGCTTTTCCTGTGCGCGGATCACCATCTCCGGGTAACCGAGCGATTTCTCCGTCCCGCGGTCAAACAGATGCAGCTTTTCCGTCTCCACATGGATGTATACCTTCTCACCCGGCTGCGGAATCTCGCCCTCGCGGATGGCAATCAGCTCGTTCTTGTCTCCCTCGACCTGAATATAAACACCGTACCGGTTTCCGTAATCCTCCACGTAACGGACCACGCCCTCGATCGACCGCTCCTGCGGGGTGCGGCTCATCAGCACGTGTTCCGGGCGGACACCGGCGTACAGCAGTCCCGACGGGCACTGCGCGGCGATCCGCTGCCAGATACCCGGAAGTTCTACCTTCTGTTTCCCGATGACAAGCGCCCCGTTATGATATTCCGCCTCCACGATATTCATGGACGGCGAACCGATAAACTTCGCACAGAACACGCTTGCCGGACGATTGTACACGTGTGACGGGGTATCGAGCATTTCCATCTTGCCCCGGTACATGAGCGCGATCCGATCGCCAACCGTCATCGCCTCGATCTGGTCGTGCGTAACGTAGACTAACGTCGGGTGGTACATTTCATGGATTTTTACCAGTTCTTTTCTCGCACGCATCCTAAGCTGTGCATCCAGGTTTGACAGCGGCTCGTCCAGAAGGAAATAGTCGGCGCGCTTTACCACGGCTCTCGCCAATGCCACTCTCTGGCGCTGTCCGCCGGAAAGCTCCTTCGGCTTCCGATCCTCCAGCCCTTCCAATTCCAGCATTTTGAGGACTTCTTTTAAGCGCGCATTGATCTCGTTCTCATCCATCTTGTGTGCTTTTAAACCATATATGATATTATTCTTGACGCTCATATGCGGAAACAGCGCATAGTTTTGAAACACCATCGAGACACCGCGCTCGCCGCACGGCACATCATTTACCACCTGGTCGCGCATCCACAGGTTTCCGGCAGTCACATTTTCCAGTCCCGCAATCATGCGAAGTGTCGTCGATTTTCCACAGCCGGACGGACCTAATAAAATCAGGCGTTCGCCCTCCTTTACCTCCATGCAGAGGTCCTCCACGACCACATTTTTGCCATACGCCTTTTTAACATTTTCAAATACAATATTTTTCATTGAATTAATCTATCCCTTTCTTATGTCCAGCGCAATCTCCCGTTATCCCTTCAATCCAGACGCCGCAAATGTATTGATGATATAGCGCTGGAAAATGATATACAGTACCAGCGGAATCAGCATCGTGAGCACCGACACCGCCATCGCGATCGTAAATTCCGTACCGCCCTCGGCACTGATGTACATCTGCAATGCCAGCGACAGCGTATAATTTTCCTTGGATTTTAAGATCAGCACCGGCCACACATATTCATTCCACGAATTGATAAAGAAAATGATGCCGGTGGAAATGATGGACGGACGCACCAGCGGAATCACAATGTCGCGCATGATTTTCATGTGCCGGATATTTTCCATCCGCGCCGCCTCAATGAGTGCCAGCGGGATTCCACGCATTGCCTGGCGCAGCAGGAAAATTCCCAGCACATCCGCCAGCTGCGGCAGTGCGACGCCCCAGATGCGATCGCGCAGACCGATCTTAGAGATCAGAAGATAATTTGGAATCATCGTGACCGTAAACGGGATGAACAGCGTGCTTAACATAATAAAATACAAAAATCCTTTTCCCTTAAACCGGAAATAGACGAACGCATACGCCGCCAGAAGTCCCGTGATTGTCTTAAAAATCGTGACCGTCGATGCAATCAGAAACGTATTCAGCGTGATTTTCACAAACGGCAGTTTGTCAAATACATGCCGGTAATTTTCCAGCGTCGGATGCAGCGGAATTACCTGAAAAACTGTGTTGAACGCCTCCTGCATCGTCTTAAAAGAGTTGGAAATTGCAAATACGATCGGCATCAGAAGGAGGAAAACGACCACCACCAGAAACAGATGCCAGCCGATCTGTCTGTCTTTAGTTTTCATAGTAAACCCCCTTTTCTACAAACCGGAATTCCAGCACCAAAAGAATGATAAAGAGTGCCATCGTCATGACCGATACCGCCGAAGAAGTTCCTGTTTTATAGAGTGTAAACGCCTCATGGTACGACATATAAATCAGGTTCGAGCTGGCATAGTTCGGTCCTCCCTGTGTGACGACCTTGATCGGCGTGAACACATACTGGAGTCCCTGCACGATCGTCGTAATAAACACATAGATTCCAGTTGCAGAACTCATCGGCACGACGATATCCTTAAAAATCTTCCACATCGGCACATTTTCCAGACGCGCCGCCTCGATGATCTCCATTGAGACACCGGAGACTCCCGCCAGAATGTTGATGAAATTGTAGCCAAACGTCTTCCAGGTCGTGATAATGCAGAGTACCGCGATGACCCAGCCCTCCGTTTTCGACCAAAACGGCAGTTTCAGCCCAAACCAGCCTGCCACAATCGCGACCGGACCCGAAATCGGATTCAGAATCCATGTATACAGAATCGAGCCGACGACCAGCGAAATCACACTCGGCAGGAAAAAGACCGCCTTGTAAAAACTCTGTCCCTTTTTGATGACGCACGAAAGAATGAATGATAAAATGTACGGCATCACAAAGTTAAACACCAGAAGAATCACGATGTACCAGAATGTATTGCCAAAGATTTTCCATGTATTCGGATCCTTCAAAACGGAAATATAATTCCCCAGTCCCACAAACTTCTTGACCGGCTTTACCATGTTCCATTCAAAAAAACTCAAATACAGCGTGTAAAAAAGCGGATAAAACATAAATACCGCAAACATGACGAGCGACGGCAGCAAAAAAACATATCCAAGCGCTGCCTGTTTTTTGTCCTCCCGATTCAAACTATTTCCTCCATTCTAATGTACGCTCGGAATCTTTCGGCGCCTGCCCAGCCACAACAGCAGGTGTTGGAAAGACTCTGAGCCTGCATTTTATGAAGGGGCTGCCGCCAAACAGCTCTTTCGCGCTCCGGCCGCTTCCTGCGTCTTATCTGCACACAGTCCATTCTGCCAAAACACGTTCTGCTATTCCGCAACAACCCCATTCTCATTTCTGTCCTAAATTTTGTAATGATTTTCCTGCCACCCGAAAGCTGTTCCAAGCGTCAGGCTGCCTGTCCCTACTGTGCATCCAGCAGCTGGTTGATCGCATCCTGTGTGCTCGTCATACCATCTTTCGCAGATACCTGACCGCCCAGAATCTGGTCTCTCATATCCAGAAGAAGCTGCTCTGCCTCAAGGCCTGCATCGCCCGGGAATGCGGTCCATGATACAACGCCGTCCATCTGCTCAATCGCTGCATTCATCATTGTGTTCTCAGCCAGAAAATCTTTCAATCCATTTTCTGCCTCTGCCACATCTTTTCTCGGCGGTACATAACCGGTTCCCTCGGTCCATGCTGCCATTGATTCTACGCTGTAAAGATACTTCTCAAACTCCCATGCCGCCTGAATCTGCTCGTCGCTCTGCGCGGTGATGGCTAAGAAACAGCCTCCTGCCGGAACCTTGCGCTCCTTGTCGTTCCACAGCGGGGATTTCACGGTTGCTACGTCAAACTGTGCCCCCTTCTGTACGGAAGCGCGTCTCGCAATGGTGGTGTAAAGCATCGCACAGTTTCCGTCGATAAAGCTCTGGCAGCCCTCTTCCCATGAAACATGAAGGGCAGAACCATCTTTTACCATATCCTGCATCATCTGCATTGCCGCAATGCCGTCCTCGGTTGCAAAGCTTGCTTTTTTCTTGCCGGATGCATCCGCAGTCAACATATCCGCTCCCGCGCTCTCAACCAATGCCTGCTGCGCCCAGAAATCTGCCGGTTCCTGCATATAGAAACCATATTTTCCTGTCTTCTCTTTGACTGTCTCGGCAAATTCCTGTACTTCCTGCCAGGTCTCCGGTCCATCTTCGGAAAGACCCGCTTCTTTTAAGAGATCTTTATTAATGTAGAGAACCGGGCTGCTTAAGGAGTACGGGATTCCGACCTGCTCGCCGTTGCTGTTGACCGCCAGATCTAAGACATTTGGAAGGAAATTGTCGGTTAAGAAATTTGCATCCTCGCTGTCGAATTTATCAATCGCATCCTGCGGTGCCACATAGTCAAAGTTATTGGAGAAATAATCCAGAAATGCCCAGCCAATCTGAACAAGCGCCGGTGTATTTCCGGTCGCCGCTTCCGCCTGCAGGTTCTGCATCAGACCTTTGTACATATCCGGGTTGTATTTCGCTACTACCTCGATGTGGTCATTTTCCTCATTAAATTTCTTTACCAGATCGTCTACGACCAGACCTCCCTGGGTTTCTGCGTTACAGTGCCAGTATTCAATCACCGTTTTATCGCCGGATGCCGTCTTCTCTGCCCCGCTCTCTCCGGACGCGCTCTGTGTGTCGCTGCTTCCTGTCGCTGAGCTGGATGCCTGGCTGCATCCTGCCATCAATGTCATCGTGCCTGCCATCGCAAGCGCCATCAAACGCCTCATACTTACCTTCATTCGTTCTCCTCCTGCTGCGGTGTCCCATCTCCCAGTCTGTCTTACCTTGGAACCAGCCATCTATGTCAAAATCGTGATCGGGAGTCCTTTGCCGCGCTTCTCTTCTGCCAAATCACTTGTGCTGTGTCCAGATTCTATCTTAAAGATGGTCTGTAAAATGCAGGAGGCGATTTATGTAAAAATTATCTATAATTTTTGAAAATTATTTTTTCGAGGTTCTGCGGCATAAAAGAATGTGCCTTTTTGTGTAATGGGGAGTTCTAAGGAATTTCCTATTACACAAAAAACGCCTCTATCAGTTTTTACTGATAAAAGCGTTTTTTATTCTATGTTCCGTTTTCTATGTGTAGATCCGGGCTGCAGTTTCCTTCAAGGAACATGCCAGAGTGAACGCCGCAGAACGCATATTCTTTTACAGACCCGCCCCTTACAGTCTCTTAAGCAGCGCCTCTCTCGCTTCCTCATAGCCCGGTTTGCCAAGCAATGCAAACATATTTTTCTTATAGCTCTCTACGCCCGGCTGGTTGAACGGATTGACGCCCAGAAGGTATCCACTGACGCCGCAGGCAAATTCGAAGAAATAGAAGAGCTGTCCTAAGCTGTACGCATCCATCGCCGGGATCGTCACTTTCAGGTTCGGCACACTGCCGTCGGTATGTGCCAGAATCGTGCCGTTCATCGCACTCTTGTTGACGAAATCCACGCTCTTGCCAGCTAGATAGTTCATACCGTCCGTGTCAACATCTTCTTTCTTCAAAATGACCTCCGCCGGAGATTCAGCCACTTCCAGAACTGTCTCAAACATGATTCTCGCGCCGTCCTGGATGAACTGACCCATCGAATGAAGATCGGTCGTTAAATCAACCGCTGCCGGGAAAATACCTTTCTGATCCTTGCCCTCGCTCTCGCCGTAGAGCTGTTTCCACCACTCCGATACATAGTGCAGGCTCGGCTCATAGTTTGCCACAATCTCGACCTGTTTGCCCTTCCGGAGCAGAATGTTGCGGACCGCCGCATATAACAGAGCAGAATTCTTCTCAAACGGAGTCTCCAGTGCATTCTTTCTCGCGTCTGCCGCGCCCTGCATCAACGCATCTATATCCGCGCCGCTGACCGCGATCGGAAGCAGACCGACTGCCGTCAGGACGGAGAAACGACCGCCAACATCATCCGGAACCACGAAGGACTCGTAGCCCTCTTCATTTGCCAGATTCTTGAGTGCGCCCCGCGCCCGGTCTGTCGTCGCGTAGATTCGCTTGTTTGCCTCTTCTTTACCATATTTCTCAATCAGCATCTCCTTAAATACACGGAATGCGATCGCCGGTTCCGTTGTCGTACCGGACTTGGAAATAATATTGATAGAGAAATCTTTTCCATCGACCAAATCCATCAGATCATGGATGTATTTGCTGCTGATGCTATTGCCAACGAAGTAAATCTCCGGTGTTTTTCTTTTTTCTTTCGGAAGATTATTGTAAAAACTATGGGACAGGAACTCGATCGCCGCTCTTGCGCCCAGATACGAACCGCCGATACCGATTACCAGCAGGACATCGGAATCCTTCTGAATCTTCTCCGCCGCTTTTTTGATGCGTCCGAACTCTTCCTTATCATAGTCCACCGGAAGGTCGATCCATCCAAGAAAATCATTGCCCGCGCCGGTCTTTTCTACCAGCGTCTCTCTTGCCGCCTGCACGCCCGCCTTGATACCGGCGATCTCTTCCTCATGAATAAATGCAGCTGCTTTTGAATAATCAAAGATCACATCTTTTCCCATATGTTTCCTCTCCTTTGCATTTCAGCCGTCCGCAGGCGGCGTGATTACTTTGTCAAAAACTTAACTTATCTTTATTATAGCAATCTGGACACCCGTGTGCAACCAGTTTTCAGTTGGAATCATCATTTACAACCCCGATAAATACTCCCTCATAATATCCCCCAGAACCTGCGCCTCCTCGCGGCTCAAACCTTTCATCCAGTCACCCGCATTTGCCTCGCCATTTCGTGTTTTCCGCGTATCCCGGCTTGCTGCAATCTGGTCGAGGCTCTGCTTCAAATACTCCATTTCCTTGTCGCCGGGACGCTCCTTCGCTTCCTGCCTGGGACCCGTATTGTTTTCCGTTTCATTTCCTGATACCATCCGGCGATCCGTAAGATGCTCATCTGTCTCATGCTTGTCCCGTTCCTCCGGTTCGCGCGGTGCAGTGCGAACTGCCCGCATCAGATTCTGTGCCCGTGCATCCCGCTCACGGAACGGATTCACTCTCATCGCTGTCCGCGATTTTCCTTTTTCAAACTCCGTTTCTCCCAGATCCCGGTTATCCGTTTCAGCACCATCCCGACCGCTCACGCCGCGATCTGCCCGCAGAGTACTCTGCCGCCATTTCGGCATTTCCCGCACATTCGAGTCCACGCCAGCAATTCCGCCGGATACTCCAGAAGCTCCGGACATTTCCTGTCCGCGCGTCTCCTTCTCACGTGCCGCCCGAAGGAACACCGAATTATCCACATACTCCAAAAGCGCCGTTTCCAGCCGCTGCTGTTTCTGGTCAATCTGGAAACAGCTCTCGATAAATGCCAGAAACAGACCGCTCATGACAGCTGCCGACGCATACAGCACAATATAGCTCGCATCCAGCTCATACCAGTATGCCAGAAATGCCTCCACTGCTCCGGTCAGAAGCCCTAAAAGCACCATTTCCATTGACACGCCGTTCCACGCATCCAGCGAAATATGTAAAAATGAAAATCCGTCAATCTGCTTGTCCAGATATGCCTGCGTGTTCACGATGTTCTGTCCCAGGCGGCAGGTATTTTCCAACCGCTGCTTCAGATTTTGAAGATTCTTGTTCCGGGTCATCGCCATGTTGTCAGTTTCTTTTAATAATCTTTTGTAGAGGCTCCGTGTAATCAACTTGCTGACAAATCCGATCATTCCGATTGCCGCAAGAACGGACAGCGCTTTTCCAGTTTGTAAAAATTCCAGCATAAAAAAGCTCCCCTTTCTCTACTTCCGGATCACTTCCGGGTGGCTTGCCACAGGTCAGGTTTAGGCGCTTCGCAGTTTGTCTCTTGCAATTTGCTTTTCACATTCTGCTTTTTGCATTCTGCTTTTCACATTCTGCTTTTTGCGCCCTGTCAAATCCCGCCTGCATCGTGGCTTTATTATATCCGCCGAAAGAGTCTTTGTGAAGATGAGAAATGGGAAAATCGTTCGTCAAATTCTGCCTTAATTCGATTTTTAATAGGTATTTAAACAAGCAATATCATTAAGTTATACTATATGTTTCCACATATGGCAAACATTTGTTCTGTGTTTTGCAAAAAATTTGGCACACCTAACTCATCACGAAAGTAACGAGAATGCGGTGTGCCGTTTTTCAAATTTTCGTGCTTATGAATTTAATTATGCCTCATAACGAGATGCCATCTCTAATAAGAGGTTTACCGAATGCTTGATCGCCTGCGCTTCAAATGCCGCATAGTCCATACCCGCACTGTCATCTGCCTTATCCGAAATGGCACGGATGATCAGAAACGGGATTCCGTTTAAATATGCCGCCTGTGCGATCGCTGCGCCCTCCATCTCGGTACAGCTTGCGCTAAACTGCTCGATCAACCACTCCTTTTTTACCTTATCCGAGATAAACTGATCGCCGCTTACCACGCGTCCCGGAAATGCCTGAATCTCCGGATTTACCTTCTGGTTGCACTCAATCGCCAGCTCGCGCAGCTTCTCATCCGCCTCAAATGCAAAGGTATCTACACGCGGAATCTGTCCGATCCGGTATCCAAATCCGCTCGCATCCATATCATGCTGCACCGCATCCGTCGATACAACGATATCGCCAATGTTAATCTCCGCGCGCAGGGAACCGGCGATACCTGTGTTCACAATCGCACTGATATGGAACCGATCCGCCAGAATCTGACTGCACATACCTGCATTTACCTTGCCGATACCAGAGCGAACCACAACCGCGTCCTTTCCGCCCAGTTTGCCCTGATAAAAATCCATACCGGCTACACTTGTCACGGTGACATCCGTCATTTTCTCCTTGATCTGAGCCACCTCTTCATCCATCGCTCCGATGATTCCTAACATCTGTTTGTCCTCCTGTTTTTTCTATCATTCATCCTTCTATCCTTTTTAACGCGACCGTATCTTCTCAAAAGTATACTGGATTTTTGTTATCTTGACAACACCTTTACTGGCAGACTATAATCATTTTACTGCGGTGGATTCCCGCCACAGCAGATTAAAACACATACCATTTTGAGGAGGTTTTACCATGACATACAAGACAAAGGGAGTCTGTTCCCGTGAGATCAATTTTGAAGTAGAAGATAATAA
Organism: Clostridium sp. AF02-29; assembly: GCF_934835585.1. Taxonomy (NCBI): domain Bacteria; kingdom Bacillati; phylum Bacillota; class Clostridia; order Eubacteriales; family Clostridiaceae; genus Clostridium; species Clostridium sp. AF02-29. The sequence continues at coordinate 23,471 of NZ_CAKVZK010000027.1, forward strand.
AGTAAAGAATGTTCAGTTCGTCGGTGGCTGCTCCGGCAACACACAGGGCGTTGCCCGCCTGATCGATGGCATGGATATTGACGAGGCAATCTCCCGCATCGAAGGCATCCAGTGCGGCTTCCGCCCAACTTCCTGCCCGGATCAGCTGGCACAGGCGTTGAAGGAGTATAAGGCGAACGTGAAATAAGTATCTTTTGGTCGATTCTTTCACGCCCGCTGGCATAGTGAAAAACCATTTTAAAACCCCCACCTGAAAACATCTGGAATTTTGAATCCAAAAATTCCTGGATGGTTGCAGGTGGGGGTATTTATATAATCGCTTTTTTCATACTATTTCGTGTTACAAATATAGATTTCGTAACACTGTCCCCGTTGGGAATTAGTCGCCGTATTCGGTGATCATTACACCCTTTGTCTTTGTCATAAATGACTGTCCTTTTCCATTAGACTCAACATAATGAATTCCTACTACTCTATACTTATAACCTGTTTTCTGATTTTTCACTGTAAAATCATTTGTCATTCCAGACAAATCTTCTGTAGGAAAGTCTTCTTTACTTGCATCATACGTATATCTAGAAACTTCTACCCATTTTCCACCTTCTTCTCGCTGTAAAACTGCAATGTTTTTTATTTTATCACATTCTACATGCGCTAGTGTTTGAATAAAAATTCCAATGTCTCCTTTTCCTAAATTACTGATGCTGGTCATTGCTGTGTCAATAATACTTCCTCTTGGTTCTATTCCTTTAGCAATTCCTTCTGATGTATCCTCATCTACCACGCGCGAAATGTCATAATCTGCCTTTTCAATATTGATTCCATCAATACCTTCAATTTCTGCTGCGTAACTTGACATAGCACTCGCTACCATAATTAATCCTGCGCATATTAATGTATATAATTTCTTTTTCATAATTCCTCCTTAAACTAATCTTCTAAAATCAAATTTTCAACTATTTTTTTGAATTCCTTTTTAGGCATTATTCCTGAAAGTTGATAATACATATCTCCCTTTACAATATACGAACTATATTCGACTTTTCCATTGTCTGTTTTAGCCTCATCTATGTATATTTTTTGTTTCAAGAAATCATTATAAATACTTTCTTTCTTCTTCCTATCAGACACAACATTTGCTGAATTACCCACATCACCTATTCGTTGAAAAAATTTTATTTTATACTGTGCATAATCAAAATATATTACAGCCCACTTTTCTCCTATATCTATTTTAATAAATTTCATACCCGCAGGTATATAAACCAGCTTTAACGGATGAATATCTGTTTTTTTAACTATTTCTTTGTATGCTTTATCTAGTTCATCTTCTCCCTGAACAGTATCCACATTATTCAAAACAATATCACTCCGCACACTATCCCGTTCCCGCACCACATACCGATACTCCCTCTTCGCCCCAGCCGAAATCCCCATCGCCACAACCATCACTGCGATAGCGGCGGCAGCTACAGAGACTTTCACAATCGTTTTCAACCGGCGTGGTTTGCGAACTTCTTCGTGCAGTTTGACAATGTTCTCGCTGGATGATTCTTTTTCACTTTCCGGGCTTGTTCCCACCTCCGCTTCTAACTTGGCCATCAACCTCTCAAAGCCATCTTCTGATTCTGGAGGTATGTCGCTGTCTTTTACTTCCGTCTGTGCAAGGATAAAATCCTTCAACAGCTGATCTTCGCTGACTCCAAACGCTTCCTGCAGCAGGCGCTCTGCATCTTCTCCAGCTTTTTTTCCGCGCCGCCTTCTGCTCACTTTTTATCCCTCCTATCTGTCCTCCCTCTAACTTTTAGGTTGACTTTTCTTTTTTTCCGTTTACTATACTAAATGTAACCCTTTGCGGGTATGATAAAGCATAAAAACAGTTGTTTTCAGGTTATGGTTGTCCCCTCACACCGTAACCAGCGGCTGATGTGTGGAGGAAACTACTATGAAAAAAATCATTCTGACCGGCGGTGGTACTGCGGGTCATGTTACACCGAATCTCGCCCTGCTTCCGGCACTGCGCGATGAAGACTTTGAGATTCACTATATTGGTTCTTATAACGGCATTGAGCGCCGCCTGATCGAGGCAGCCAGCATCCCTTACGATGGAATCTCATCTGGAAAACTGCGCCGTTATTTTGACCTTAAGAATTTTTCAGATCCGCTTCGCGTTCTGAAAGGATACTTTGAGGCTCGCAAGCTTATGAAAAAATACAAACCGGATATCGTCTTTTCCAAAGGCGGTTTTGTCGCTGTTCCGGTCGTTCTGGCTGCCAAGCATTATAAAGTGCCTGTCATCATCCATGAATCCGATATGACCCCAGGACTGGCAAATAAAATCTGTATTCCAGTCGCTTCCAAGGTATGCTGCAACTTTCCGGAAACACTTAAATATCTTCCGGAAGATAAGGCGGTTCTGACCGGTTCCCCGATCCGTGAAGAGCTTCTGCACGGGGATCGTCTGGCGGGACTCCAGTACGCCCATCTTTCCGCCGATCGCCCAGTAATCCTGATCATCGGCGGAAGTCTCGGCTCCGTCACGGTCAATCAGGCTGTCCGCAGCATTCTTCCGCAGCTTCTGAAAACCTATCAGGTAATACATATCTGCGGAAAAGGCAATCTGGATGAGTCTCTCATCGGCACCGAAGGATATGTTCAGTATGAGTATGTGGATAAACCACTCCGCCATCTCTTTGCAGCGGCAGATCTGATCATCTCCCGCGCGGGCGCAAATTCCATCTGCGAAATTCTGGCACTCCGCAAACCGAACATTTTGATCCCTCTGTCGGCTGCTGCCAGCCGCGGCGACCAGATCTTAAATGCCAACTCCTTTGCAAAACAGGGATTCAGCACCGTTCTGGAAGAAGAAGTTTTAACCGCAGATACTCTCAGCCAGGCAATCGAAGAGACCTATAAAAATCGCCAGCAGTTCATTGATAAAATGTCTGAAAGCCACTTAAACAATGCTGTCAAAACCATCATGGGGCTGATTCATGATTGCACACGCAGTTAGTAGCATTGCTACGTTTGTATAGTACAAGACTAAAACACTGAATATGTAAGCTTATCATCACATCGGACAGATTCGAAACGGCTCTGCTTCGATGTGATTTTTAAATATCAAACAGCTTTGCCCTCAACACGCGCTTCTGCAGTTCTGCTTTTGCCCTGTAAAGACGTGTACAGCATACCGTTGATTTGATTTTCAAAACCGCACAGGCTTCTTCCGCCGTCAATCCCTCCAGAACACGGAGAATCAAAACATCCCGCCAGTCCTTCTTCATAGATTTGACAATCTTCCATACGTTCCAATAGATATCCCTATCGATAACCTCCTGATCCAGAAGCTGAATTCCTATCTCCCCTTCCAAAAGAAGGTTCATAATCTCTTCTTCCGCATCCGGATCTTCCAGATGCAGCATCTCGCGGCGCCGCATCTGCCTCCGATTATCGATCCACTTGCTCCGTAAAATGCGGATCAGTAAAACCAACTTTACTTTATGATCCAGATCTAACGAATAGCGCTTGTAATATTCAATGAAAGCTTCATGCACCATATCCTCAATGTCATCGTACCCTACTCCAATTCTATACGCATATTTCTTCAGTGGTACCAGGTACTCTCTGTAAAGCGCTTCAAAAAGCGCCATTTTTTCATTCTCATGGTGCATATCCAAACTCCTATCGCGTCAGTTCTTCGCGGATGGAGCTACTAATTTCTGCCAGCTCTTCCGGCGTTGCTTTTCCTGGCGCCCATGTCACCATATCCGGTCCATTTTCATATCTCGGAATAATGTGTACATGGAAATGAAAAACTGTCTGTCCTGCGGATATGCCATTGTTCTGAACCACATTGAACCCCGTGCAGCCCAGTGCTTTCTTCATCGCCGCACCAATCTTTCCAGCTAATGGAAGAGCTTTTGCCGCAATCGCCGGATCCAGCTCACATAAATCTTTGAAATGCTGCTTCGGCAGAATCAGCGCATGTCCCTTCGATGCCGGTCCTAAATCCAGAATCACACGAAAATCTTCATCTTCATAAACCGTTGAGGATGGAATCTCTCCGCCAGCGATCTTACAAAAAATACATTCTTTGTCTGTCATGTCGGTCTCTCCTTCTCTCTATGCTTCTCCATTCACTGGAAAAGCGGTATTTTCTTTTGTCACTTGGCTTGAAACTTCCATGTCAAGTGCCTTTATTATAGCATATCCCCAGGGCTTGTTCTATGTAAATTTGCAGAAACGCGAAATTGATGTACTTGCAAAATAATTCACATCAATTTCGTGTTTTTGGTTATTATTTCATATTTTCAGATAATTTATCGGTGTTCCCAAAATTTATATCCGACATCCGCCAGATAAATGGAATCCCCATTCCCCAAACTGACTGTTTCATTTGCCTGAAGCGGATAGCCATTGACCGATGTTCCATTGGTTGAATTGAGATCTGTCAGAATGTATACGCCCTCCTTCTGATCGATCCGCGCATGAAGACGACTGACGGTCGGACGGTCAATACATGCGTCCGACAGCCCCGGATGTTTTCCAAGTGTAAATGGAATATAGGAAATCTGAATCACTGTTCCTCCGGCTTCCACCGGCTCTAAGCGCACCGTTCCTTCCCCATTCTTTGAGGCAGACAGAAGCGTAGTCCCCGCTTCTCTCGCCCGCTCTATCTGTGCTTCTTCTTCTCTTCGAAGTTCCTGCCGATAAGCTTCTTCACTCTCCGGATAGACCTGCCAGCGATTTTCAGGCGTTGTCTGCTGCCAGTCTTGATATGATAGATCCACTTCCGTGCTTTCCTCTCTATCCTCTCCCTGACCTCGATTTTTCTTCCTGCCACCATATACCTGCCATTTTCTGCGGGCTGCCAACATCTCCCTCAAAAACACGATTCCCCCGATGCCGCCGCTGATTGCATACAGCCATACATCCATTTCTCCCGTCACGTACCAATACACAATGCCAGCTGCCACCGCGCTTCCAAGTACCTTTATCCACCTGTTCTGCCATTGTCCCTTTTGTTTTCCACCTGCCCTTTCAGACTTTTCCCCCACTTCATCTGAGTTCTCTACCGACTCCAGGTTCTTTTTCATCGTTTTCTCCTGATACAACGCTTCCTGCCTATATTTCCAATCCTTCCTGGCTGGCGTTTGAGTGTCAGAAGCCATTTTCCCAGATCGAGATTCCAACGTATCCCTCCGATTTTGCTCCGCTTCAAGCCACTCCTGCCGATCCGCCCACACTCCCGCCGTCTCAGGATCCCCCTCATCCTCGTTTCGTTTTTCTGCCGAAAAGATCCGATCTTCCCCCGAAAGCTGGCGCAGCAGATCTGCCGTTCCGTAATTCTCCCGCAGACTAATCTGGTACAGATTATACGCTAATACAACAGCCTCCCGATCCTGATGATCCGCACGTTCCAGAAGATACCCCAGCAGTTTTGAGAGCGCCTGCGGCGCCTCTTCCCGATGCCCCGGAACCAGACATAATTCCACAGTAAAATGATCGGGTTCCAGATACAGATATTCCGGATCCAGCAAAAGCTGTTCCTCTTTTAACAGGTACTCTTCCACCCGCTTCAGAACCGCCAGCACACCAAGCAGAATCGACCGGAGTTCTTGTCCCGACAAGGTCCGTTTTTCCAACACCCGTCTAAGCGGCTGTCTCGACGTTATCTCATAATAATATTCTCTCGCCTCCTCCGTCTGGCGGACCCGGAACTTCAAAAGCCCTTCGATGGCATTCGCCGACAGCATCTGTACCGCATAGCCCGTTTCTTCCTCCGGCGCTTCGATTATCATATAATTATGATTCATTTCCCGGCTATACCGAATCTCCATCCCGTATCCTCCATCACTCTGCATTTTCCAACACTGTCAGCAAACGGAGCGCCCGCTCCGGCTCCTGTCCGCGCAGGGATATCTCCGTCTCTGTACTGCTCTTTACCCTTCCGTCCAAGTCTCCCCCATCTTCCCGGATCGTCAAAACTGCATCCCCGCACCGGAAGAATCCACGCAGGCGCTGTCCAGCTCTGCTGCTTATCTCCCCCACAGTCATTCCATCTCCCCGCAACGTTTTTTCCTCCCGATACAGGCACCGTTCCATCGCCTCCTGCAGGACAAAACGCCCCGTAATCCTGCCATGCACCTCAAACACCCCATTTAACAGTGCCGCGATAAAAAAGAATGTAACCGCCATCACAAACGAGGCTTCCACCGTATAACTGGCAGAAACCTCCCGCTTCATCCAAGAGATGCTATCAGCATCCAAATCCACACCGGAAGCACACACGGCAGAAATGGCAGCTTCTTTTTCCGCATTTTCTCCCATAGACCATTCCCCTTTCCGCCAAGCAGTGCCGTAAGCATCCAGACACCTCCTGCCAGACTGCTCACAAATACAGCTCCCATCAAAAGTTCAAGCGTCCGCCATCCCCCCAGATAGCACCCAGTGATCAGAAAAAAGCAGCCATCTCCCAGTCCGACCGCACCTTTCGTCTGCCGCTCCATCCAGAACAAAAAAATCCCCGGCAGCATTCCCAAAAGCCATACCGTTATCTGCAACGCACTTTTTTTCCAATCCCATCCATCTTTTATAACCGACAGCACACACCGTATCATTGTAAGCGCCATTCCTGCCGTTCCAAATCCATATAGCCAGCTTACGCGTATCCGTTTTCTATGAAGATCCTGCCAGGAAAAAACCATCAGAAAAAGGGAAAAAACAACCGCACAGAGGAAACATACTGCACTTTCCAAATCCATCCGCGTAAATCCCATGAAACTTATCCCTGCACTGTTTTCCATCACTCCGCCCTCTCACCCCTCCTTGATTCTTTCCGCCATCCGCACCTATCCACTTCCACAGTATGAACACACACCCATATATTCCACCTCTGATCGCCGCACCTTCTGCACATAATATGCCAATGACGAACAGTCCTGCTTTCCATGGTAAACCTCGCCGGACGGAAGAATATACACCAGACCTCCCGCCGACACCGTCTTTCCACAGTATCTGCAAGCCTTATAACGGCATCCCCCGCTGTTTCTAAGCACCCCCGAAATTACATCTGCATACGCAGCCGCGGTGATCTGATTCGATATATAATGGCACGAAGGCGAGAGATGGTAGCGCATACTGTCCCGCCCCACATAGACCCATTTTCCCTCCGGTTCTGAACCGTTTTTCTCTGAGAAATACCCGCCTTCCGCCCCAATCCATCCCCGCTTCCGGCTCCGGGAAGTAAGCGTCACATGGTCAAGCGCAAATACCGAGAACGGCAGCCGCACCTGATAGGAGGCGCGCAGGTCAATCCATTCTCCATCTTCCGATACGCGGCTGGCGCCACACTGGATATTGGACACTTTGTTCCCGCCCGCTGTCTGAATCTTCTCCTTTAAATATCCCTGCAGGATAAGCCCGGACGGAAGTTCTGACCAGCCCCCCGTTCCCTTTTCTCCTGCCTCTGCCTCTTTTCCCGCCTCCATTTCTGCCGGATGCACCGTATGGGATGTCCGATACACCTGCCATCCCAGTTCCCGCCCCGTCACTTCCAGCACCGTCTGCACCTTTCTCTGAGTATCCAGTATTTCCATCGGAACTGACAAGAGAATCACCGTAAACATAAACAATGTCAGACTAAGCGCCGCCTCAATCGTCAGGCTCGCACACAGGGAAGCAGAGGACAATGCCCTTTTCCAGGGTCGTTTTGTTACTTGGGCTCTATGCCGCCGAAGGACGGGTATCCCGACCGCACAGATACTTTCATTTATTCGTTTTGTTAGGTTAGTTGTCATCATCTTTTTACTGGCTTTCTTTATGTACTTGGAGAGGCACATTCACTTGCATCATCTCCTGAAAAAGGACACTGTCCTCCACTCCCCTGTAATTGTGTTTAATATTCCTTCTGGGACGTTCTACGAAGCGGTATCAACGTTCCCTGTGCCGCATAGGACACACTTACCCCATACTGGCACTGATCCATCCGAAATCCCGGCTCTTTTTCTGAAATGCGGTTCTGAATCATATCCATCATCCGGTAACAGAAACGGCTCTTTCCCTGTATCAGGAAAAAGAGTTTCAGCCAGTCCTGATAGTCCAGCCCTCTGTCATCTGTCCCATTTTTCAATGAAGGATCCGTCCCCGTTTCCAGAAAGATGGACGCGCCCTTTTCCGTCAGAGCAGAAAGCGAAATCTGCCACTCCCCCGGCTGTTTGAAAAAAGGAATTTTTCCGCCCGCCAGCAGAACCTTCACATCTGCCACCGACTCTGCAAACGCCCAGACTGTCATGATAAAGAAGGATGCCGCCGCCGTGATCGGTGTGATTCCCGCCAGCCCCGTGATTGCCAGCGCCAATGCTTCCGCCTCCGACCGTTTTTCAGAATCCGCATATAAAGCTGCCAGATTCACCGCCTCGCGCACAGCCAGAAGTTCATTGACGGTGCGTTTTAAATTTTCCCGCTCCGACGCATTTCCCTGTAAGAGATATTCCTGCTCATAATGGACACTTCCCGTCTTTTCCTGCCCGAACCGGGTAAAAAAATGCGCCGCATACGCATCTAAAAGAGCCCGTTCAAGCCCCGCCGTCCAGACATCCCCAGATGTCCCCCGCTTTCCGCTCTCTCCGCCTGCATACAATGCCGACGGAAATGCCGCGGTCGAAATCCAGTTTTCTGAAATCACAGTTCCCGCCGGCACACAAAGACTCAGCAGATCCGTCCCCGACAGGCGGCTGACTGCTTCCAGCACATTCATTTTTTTCTTGTCTCGGACTGCCGGAACCCGGAAACGTCCATCCTTCTGAAAACCCGCTGTGATCGTCAGAACCGGCGCCCACAGCGCTTCCTCGTCCAGCTCATCGTCCTCATCGTCAGGCTCCCAATCATCGATATAATCCTGTATCTCCTTCCCTTTCCGGACTGCTTCTGCAACCACCTCTTCATTTCCGTGAGCCGTCTCTTCTGTCTTTTTTACCTCCTGGCGGCGCGCTCCATCCGCATCCAAATACGAACGATACCCCCGCATCTCCTCCTGTACCATGCCCCAGGAGCCTTCTTCCAGATCCGGCTGGGCTTCCTGCGCCCCCTGCTCCGATCCCTGCAATTCTTTCGCAAGCCGGTCCGCCTGTTTTTCATACGCCGCAACCAGCCCCGGAATCTGCTTTAATTCTTTCTCTAAGCTTTCCGCCGATTGAAAGAACGAGCTTCCATCCGCCTGGCGGACCGCTGCCTCCATCTCCTCCAGATGTTTCTCCTGTTTTTGCAGGCAGGCTCCGATCGCCTCGATCGACTCTTCCAGACGCAGCACTTTTCTGCCATTTTCCTGATATCCTTCCGCAATTCCATGAACCGCCCTTGCTTCCGTCATCCGTTTTTCCATCTCAGGCAGTTCAGACTCCTCACTTTCCAGCGTCCAGACACCCACTTTCATATAATCGGTAACTTCCTTCGCAAAGAAATCCCCATTATGCCCGGTGATCGCATCCATCGCTTCGATCTGTACCTTGCCACCGCTGACCGGATAAAAGGGCGCTGCCGCCAGATATGTTTCCATCTGCGGCTCCATCTCCGCCGCCAGGCGCTCTTTATCCGCACATTCCAGCACAAAAATCCGGTATTTATCCCAAATCTCCCGGTGATAACAGCTCATCAGCGAATCCAGTGAGGAATTGAGCGCCATCTGCATATACCAGCCGCTTCCGGCTGCCCGGGCGGACTCAAACAGCCCGCCCATCAGCGCACAGATACAGGTCAGAATCAAACTCAGGAAAACTGTGATTTCCCCGCAAACTTCCTTTTCTGTTTCAATGTGCCGTTCTGCCCGGATCAATATACCTCCTTCGACTTGCTGTTGATCTGTTTAAAGATATTTGTAAGAAGCGTATTAATCTGCTTTTTAAAGACAATGACCAGGCCGATCAGCACCACCATAAAATCCAGTACCTGCCCCGGAATGCTTGAAAATACTTGTTTTATCTTTCACATCACTCCGATGTGTAAATTATTTTTCTTTTTAATTTAGTAAAAAAGCAGACTCTTGGATATCCTCTTGTCCAAAAGTCTGCTCTCTTACTTTATGTAAAATTATCTATTTTCTTTCAACCTCTGATTTTCCTCTTCTAGTAATTCTATCTGCAGCTCTAGCTCTTTAATTCGTCTCTTGTATAAAATCATTTGTCTTTTCAGCTGTTTATTAACTTCCTCAGTTGCTCTATCAAAAATTGCCTTTTTAGGATTATAACATTCCCCCTGCTTCAACTGTGCATCTTCTACCATTTGTTTGGCCTGTAAATTTCTATAAAAATAACTTCTATCAACTCCTGCATATTTTGCCAATGTAGTAATCGAGATCCTCTCCTTTCTTCGGAGCATCGCATCAATCTCTCTCTGAATAATTTCTAAATTCTCTTTTTCTTGTTGTTTCTTGAGACCTACGATTTTATCATACTTCATTTAACATCACTCACACCTTTCTGTTGCCTTCGCAAAGTATCTAACTCTGATTCCAGCTTTTGATTTTCCGCTTTCAATTTTATAATTTCAATTCTCATAGCTAACAACTTTTCCTTATACTCTTCAAGGAGTTCCGCTTCGTCTATGTTCATTTTATAGCTTTGATTTTGAATATCAACAGCTTTATGTACTTCTTCTTTGATTTTTTCATTTCTGTAGAAAAACGAGTTAGATAATCCTGTTCTTTTGCATAATCCGGAAACTGTAATCCTTTCACCCTCATTACGCATTCTTTGAATTTCTTCCATTGCTAGTTTTACTTTTTGCCTACTTTTCTCCTGGCTCATTTCGATGATTTTATTTGCCTTCATCCTTAATCACAACCTTTATAGTTTTTTTAACAATGCAATTTCCTTTCGATCCAACCGTTTCTTCAATGTGTCCACCTCTTTTTGAAGTATACTGCACTTTTGGAGAAGCTGCTCATTTTCAACCTTTAACCTTTGATTCTCTGACTGACAGCTGTTAAAATCCTTCTTCAATTCCTGAAAATTATAACCCACAACATTTGTTTCTTCAGATGGCTGCTGTACATCTATCCGCCGTGGCAGTTTGACAGCTTCCTCAAGTCTCTGACGGACTTGCATATTCTTATAAAAAAATCCTCTTGATAAACCTGTCCAACGAACCAATTCTGTTACAGATATCGGCATCCCTCTGGCACTCATATCATCGATTGCCCGAATCGCCTTTTTTATTTTCTGCTCACTCTCAGCTTTGTTAACGGCTATCATCTTATCATATTTCATATCCATCCCACTCCTTTACCACATCCATTAAAATCATATCGATTTTCTCTCTGACTGCCCTCGTTTCATCCGCCATTATCTTGTTCCCAATCTTTCGGTAATGATGTACACTTTGTAATGTTTTATGCCCCAAAAGCCTTGCGATCATCCAGTCGTCGATATGCATTTCTGTCAGCTTTTTCCCATAACAATGTCGGAATGTATGTGTTCCAAAATTCAGCAACTCTCCATTCTCATCCCGAATATCATTTTTCCTAATCATCTGCATGACTCGATGTTGAAGCATGCTATACTGAAATGGTCTCAATGGATCCTCTTTTTTTACAAAAATATATTTTGTCTTTCCATAATGTTCCTCGGTATAATCAATTGACTTTATAATAAGCTGTGCTATTTCATCACTAATTGCTTTTTCAAATGTAATTGATTTTACCTGCTCGATTCGTATAAAATATCGATTTTCTCTTATACTCAAACAGTCTGTTTTTAGTGTAAGCGTATCCGAAATTCGTGTTCCCAGCAGCTGATGAAGGATTAACGCCCTCGCTATTTGTTCATCCATCTGAAAAATGTTTTCATTCAGCTTCTTTATGGTTTCGTCCGAATAAAACTTAAATAGATATCTTGGCGTGCTAGGAAAATCTGTACTTATAAATAGGTTTTTGATATCCTGCCTATCATAATGATTTCCCACATCTTCAACTACCCTTCGTAGACCATATAAATCAGAGCGATAATTTTTCCTTTCCTTTGCCTCTGTCTGAAGATAGATCAAATAGCTTTCCATAATATCCCGTGTCAAATCTAGTAATGATATAATCTTAGGATACCTTAATTCCAGATATCTACAAAATCTTTTAGTCGCTACCACCTCAGCCATAATACTTCCTATTGCCATATATTTCAAATGCATAAAAATTACTGTTTTAACTTCTTTTCGGATTGTTATTTGACTAATTCCTTTAAAATTTATAGTCTTTACATTCTTTATCGGGTTGCTGCGGAGAGGAAATTCAAACTTGTCCAATTCCCACACATCTCTCTCCTGTTCTAAGCACCCCCCATCTTTCTGAGAATACCTCAGAATTTTCTTCATATGCTTTATTATGCCAGGTGTTTCTGTTGCTACAATTTCATAAACGCTTCGATACTTCTTACTTGTAAGGGCATATCCCTTTTCCATCATCCAACTCTTTAGCTGCAAAATAATCTTATTCTCGTCTTCATATCTCAGGATTTTAATATTCTTTTCTATAAGAAAATTCCGGATATTATTAAAATATAATATTTCAGATGCCAAACTACTTGGAGCAAGTTTCTTTCCCCTTTCCCAGACAAAATCTTCTAGGAGCTTTCTTACTTCTTCTGACGGAAGTCCCTCCAGGTCGAAGTAACGGTCTTTCCGAACCCTCATTCTCTTTTTTTGTTCTTCAGTCGCATTCTTATAGCAGTCTAATTCATAGATATGTATCTTATTTTCCAGTTTTTTCACCCCGTTTCTTTGGAATAATTCCAGTTGCAAGAAGATTTTCTGCCTGATTGAAATATTCCTTATTCGCCTGTTCGATCCGTTTAGGCATGTAGTCTATATACTGCTTTGTCATATTTTCATTGTTATGCCCTAAATAATCCCGAATCGTCTGAATGGACACTCCTTCATCATAGAAACTACTTGCCAATGTATGCCTGTAATCATGCGTCTTGAATGTTTCGCCCGAAATATGTATTCCATACTTCTTACAATTTGCTTTGAAGCCCTTAACAAATGTACCAGTCCTATATGCCCCGCCATCCTTTGATTTAAACAGGAAATCGGTAGGTTTAATATGATGCTTTTTTATATAAATTTTCATAATTTGATAAAGCACCAATGAAATTGGTATCATTTTTTCCGCTTTCATTTTGATTTGATAAACCTTAATCCATGCATCTTCCCCAGCCCAATAATATGCACCTCCTTTTAATGTACACACTTCACTGATCCGTAATCCTGTTGCCCATAAATTTAGAAAAATAAGTCTTTGTACCTCTGGAAAAAACTTCAGCCTTTTTAATATTTCCATATACTCATCTTCCTGAACACTTCGATCATGGTGATATGGAAAAACTTTCTGGATGTAATAATTCGGATCAAAAATTATTCTCTTGATATGTCCTTTAGCATTTAAGTACACAAAAAATCTGTGAATATCAAATATCTGTCTGTTTACTGTTTCTGCTTTAATTTCCTCTTCCTGCAGAAGTTTGAAATACTCTGCTATCTGTTCTTCCGTAATTTCACATATGGATTCCAATGTGTTAAAGTAAACTAGAAATTTTTTAATATAACACAATTGATTTCGTATATTTCCAAGTGCTAAATCACCGATACCTACTTGATATTTCATATACTCTTGCAGCAATTCTCTGTTTCTCTCATTCGTCACTTCGTAAAAACTGAGTCGCTGCACAGGATTGCTTGGATTTACACGCTCTGGTGCAAAATTGAATCTTTCCATATACCAGACATTTGCATACCAGTGAATTTCTTTTCCACTCATAAATAGTATTTTGCGGCTGTTATCCACAATCTGCATACTATTCTTCACATTTGCAACTTTCCTGGCTACAATTGTTTCCAATTTCTTTATTTGCTCCAGCTCAAGCCGCTCGATATCTTCAATTCCTTCCTCTACGCAAAACTCATACATCCACCTTAAAGGAAGAAGATAGCGCACTCTTCGATCCTTGCTGTCTTTTATATTTCTTAAGGCATAGCACAAAATCTGAAAAATTTGTTTTTTTAAAGTTTCCGGCGCCTTTTGACTAAAATCCCATACCAGTTCGCTTTTATCTTGGATATAATCAAAATCTGATGCTATGTCCTGATCCGGTATATAGGGAAGAAAAATCACTTGCCCTTCATACTTGAGCCGCTCTTTATTTCTTCCAGAAAGGGTTTCCATTTCTTTTCGGATATCAAACTGCTTGATCCGATCCAATGTCTTCAAATATTCAAGGCCTTTCGAGGAAGTTTTTGTCCTGCGCAGCTCACTTTCATACAGTTCTCTGATTCTATAATCAATTTCCTTTACATGATGAATTCTCTGTCTTATCAAGAAATTCCTGACATTTCCTTTCAAGCGTTCTTGCACTGTATTGCACTGCTCAATTTCATTCAACAACTCTTTATACTCTTCTTGGATGAGAGTCTTCTTCAAATTTCGCAGGAACCCAGTTCGCTCAAATACCTGTTTCTTTGTAAAGTTCCCTGTTTCACGCAAAAAGATTTTATAATTACGGAAATCCTGTTCTTCTATAAGGAAAACATCATATATCCCTACACCTTTTAGGTAGGACTCTGCACACTCCCAGTATGTACTCGGTACATTTATATCTGTTATCAACTGGTTGTGAAGATAATCCGCTTTATCCTGTGATTCCGTATTCAATAATCTTAATGCAGTCACATACTTCTCCTCCTTCCCTAAAGTAATTTGTCAATTTCATAAATGGACTGATGTTTTCTATAAAATTCATCACTGACATCCATCAACTCCTGATCCGATATATTTAAATATCTCATTGTTGTTTCTATATTTCGATGCCCAAGCGCTTGACTGATAAGTTCCAGCTTCCATCCAGCCTTCCGGCGAGCATTTGCAAAATAATGCCGCAGCATATGTGGTGTTACTTTAATCCCAGTCTTCTTCTGCAGCCGTTCCATCAATGCATAGACGCCTGAGTCCTGCATCGGTTTTCCTGCATAATCTCCCGAAATGTTAATAATCAAGTATTCCTGCTGGAAAATAAGGTCTTTATATTCCTCTATATAAAACTGCAGAATTTCAAAGGTGGCATCGCTGATTTTTGCCTTTCTGTATTCTGCATTCTTAGCCCTGGCTCCATTTTCATTATCTTCTCTAAAATTGACATACAGCAAGTGTCTCCCATAATCAATGTCTGTCGCATACCGGACTCCCAAAAGTTCCCCGATGCGAAATCCCGTTTCTGCTAATAATAAAAGCAGGATTTGATCGCGACAATTGGCACATGCCTTTAATAAAATCACGATCTTATCCTGCTCTATGGTCTTCCCTATATGTCCTTTTTCCTGTAGATATCCATGAAATGTATTCCGATATAATGTTCTTTTTACTCCCACTGAATTATGTACAATAATTCTCATATCAGAGAGGACTTTCAATTGCTTTGTAGATTCATCCCGCTGTCCAGAAAATCTATAAAATCGGAACACCTCTTTTAAATATGCATTACAGGTCTCATTATATGGTTTCTTTTTATAACTATCTCCACTATGCAATCCTGCCTGTAACCATATCAAATAGTCTGTAAAGTGTTCCTGCTGCTTATCATATGGCATCTCCCATACATCATCTAACTGAATGCCAGTCTCATCTATATAATTCAGATAGTATGAAATGGCTCCTGCACTTCTTCTGATAGTGTTAGGTGACAATTTTGATCTTTTTTTATGCATTAGATACTTGGAGGGCAGTAACACTATGTCTTGGCTCTCCTGTTCACGAATGAAATAATATTTTTCGTGATTATCTATCTGGGAATCCACAATATACCTTGCCATATTACTTTACTCCTTTCCTCTAACGCTATACACAGTATACCGTGTTACTCTTCTCATAGCTATCACACAATGTAACAATCTTTCCTTTTCAAACGAAGCATTATCAATAAACAACGTCAATCGATTTGATAACTCCCTGCTATTCCAAATGCAATACCTGCAGTTAACAAAAATCCAATAATTCCAACTGCCGCAACAATCAATATCCCAATCATGATCGTTCTACCTCCTCAACAATCTCTATAACATCTGACATTCTGCCATCGTAACCTCTTCATCTTCCATAGCAAAATATTCATCTGCCACATTGCGTTCCACCGCCAAAATCTCTCCAGCCTCCTTCTCTCCCAGCTGGATCGGCGCCAAATACTCAATAATTCTCCCACATAATTTCTGGTCCGGACAAACATCCAGCATCCCCATACAGGTATTCACAATCAGGCGATCCAACACATCGGTAATCACTATTTTTTTAGCATCATATCCTCTCGCACCGATAAAATTTGCCAAGTTCTCCGGGGTCAGTGCCAACATATATTCTTTTCTGGCTCCCCCACCATATGGATACTCATAGGCATATCCCATCGTTTCTGTGTCCATGATCCGTTCTACCATATTCTTTTCTTCTGCTCTCATAAAATCTTTCTCCTATTTTTTCAACTGCCAAACTCAATTTTCCCTTCCAATGGCGAATATGCATCGACATCATAGCTTTCCTGAAGGATCTGAAATCTTGCGAGCTGCATGGATGATCTGGACAGCCTGCCACGGTTTACAATCAAAAGAACATCTACCTGTTCTTTCTGAACCGCTTCTATAAAATGACGAAATCCATTTCGATTCCAAAGCGGAGTTATCCCCACATCACTGGAACTTCCAACCAGTTCAAATCCCATCTGCTCTCCATAATCAATCAGCTGTTTAAACTGACTTTTTAATGCACCATTTCTATCTTCCGGTGCATCAATCGCACAATAGATCCACGCACGTTTTCCCTGACCCATTCCTGCCTCCTGCTCCTTTTCCAAACACCCTTTATGTTCTTCTCTGTACTGTTACACCAAAACTCACGAGAATTGCCTCATCTACTTTACGCATCATGGCTCCACTCAGACTTCCTACATACCCTCTTAATCTTATCCGGTCAATCGTCCTTACCTGCTCCAATAAAATAACAGAATCATTATGGAGGCCTCTTACATGATTTCCCAATTCGATATGTGTAGGTATCCAGTGCTTATTAGGCCGACTTGTAATTGCTGCCACAATGACGGTTGGACTGTAACAATTACCAACATCATTCTGAATAATCAAAACCGGCCGGATTCCCCCCTGTTCAGAGCCTATTACCGGCATCAGGTCTGCATAATATATATCTCCTTTTTTTATCGTAACACTTCCCCTCCTTCCATCTACTCTGGACTACGAATGTTCCTACTCTTTATGAAAAGTCTCTATCTCTATGTAATTCTGCCGTCATATGGCAAATGCCCTTTCTCCAGCTTACGCTGATGACCTCGCCTGCCAAAAGTTCATCAGTTCGGATTCCCTTTCCCAGCTCCTTCTTGGCTGCTTCTTTCTGCCCTTCCAAAAGTATGGATTTTACCTGGTCAGAATTCAGAAATAAATATCCTTTCGACGTCATAAAATGAAAATTGCTGTCAGAATATAATTCCATAAATTCTTTGACACGCATATACATCTTCCTCCTTATCATTTTGTGATTTAGAACACAAGGATAGCGGCAGCCTTATCCAGCTGATCTATCTTTCCTTTTCCGCTGGATAAATATAAAGCTACCGCCATAGTTTCTGTTAAAAATCACTTGTTCTTCATTTTCAAAAGTCCCTATTCGACACAACTTCCCGGAACCAGATATCGGAAATACTGATATTCCTGTTACAACCGATATCTTTGGGCGGCAACACTGACCAGCCATGGCTTAAGGCTGTCATGGGATTGTTCCCCTCCGAGGGTCTCTCCGAGCCGCCCTCATTGCGTGTTCCCGTTTTGCGGGGCTGTGACTGGACGGAAGTATCATTATAGGCTGTTCAGGTCATTGCAGGCAGTCTGCCAAAACTGCTTTAAGGACAAATTTTTTTCGCTCTGCACCTTTGATGTCATCTTATTGACAGACACTCTGACTATCTGCAGGTGGTCGTGGCGGATTTTCCTTTGTGCTTTTCCTTTTGGGCTGAACAACTAAGGTATCTGTATTGCCGGATATGACTGTTTCACACAGTTTTTGCCAAAGAACAGAAAGAGAAATCAGTCCCCTTCACTTCTTTCCACGCTGGCAGAGAAGTTTGAGAACCAAAAACAGAAAAATAATTAAAATAATTTTCTCAGTTTCTCTAAAATCTTCTGTCTCCGTTTGTTTATCGCCTTCTGTGACAATCCAAGTACCGAAGCTACCTCCCGTTCCGTCCGTTCCTCAAAATAGAGTTCCTGAATCAACCACTGTTCTTCTTTCGAGAGTTCTAAAAGGAATTTATGTAACTGTTCACACTCTATTTTTTTCAGAATCTGATCCTCAACACTTCTGTTTTCTTCTGGAAATTGCACAGCCATTTCCTGCAGGCGTTCATAGGAATCCTCTCTGCTAGGAATGGTCATTTTCTCTCCTGTTTTAGGATCTACGATATTTCTTGCTCTTTTTAAGTCATATTCCTGATACTGCATTTTTCTTTCACTTGTTCTCAATACAGCGATTACTTCCTCGCTGGCTTCCGGATACATTTTTCTAAAATCCGGTATCTTATACGGTTTTGCCATGTTCCTGTCCTCCTTAGTTTTCGTTGGGTGGTGAAAACGAAGGACAAGTGGCGGACTACGACATAGGTTTCTGGCAATCCTCAAGCAAGAGCTCTTCTCCATACGCTGCTCCTTAGAAAAAAAGAAGCCAACGGGAGGATCCCGCTGGCTTTTAACAAATTTGAAATTGGATACAGCGCACAAAACACTATAAAAAAAGACCCCATACATTTCTGTATGAGATCTTCTCGCTCAGCACACTGACCATCCAGTGTACTGACTATAACATGAGAGAAGTCGGACTTTCAGTAGGACTATTGTCGGACTTTAGTCGGACTATTTAATTGATATGAAGCGTTCTCGGTTTGCTTCCGTCACTTTCAATCAGATGTTCTTCCTTCAATTGCCGAAGATAACCATGCACAGTTGATGGGGAACGATACCCTAAACCTTTTCCGATATCCCGCACAGTAGGCGGATATCCATACCTTTTTATGTATTGCTCAACAAAATACAAAACTTCCATTTTCTTTTTGTTGCTCATAAAACCACCTCTCCTCTATTCATAAAGTAACGGTTCTTCCAAAGCCTGTTTGATTTGAGGAAGA